>DATBCZ010000353.1:0-3144 GCA_036270175.1 Steroidobacteraceae bacterium
CGTGTTGATGCACTGGACCCACTTCCGGATGAGCGCCTACCCGACGAAGTCCGCCCGCTCGTCGGCGCGCTCAACGATCTGCTCGTACGGCTCGGTGTAGCGTTAGATCGAGAGCGTGCCTTCATGGCGGACGCCGCACACGAACTCCGCACACCCCTGACGGCGCTGCACCTACAGATGGGGATGTTATCGCGTGCCGCGAATGAAGCAGAACGCGACGACGCCATGGAAAAGCTCTCGGCCGGAATGCAGCGCGCCATTCGGCTGGTCGAGCAGATGCTCTCACTCGCTCGCCAGGAGCCGCGCGTCGAACCGGTCCGCGTGACCACTCCTCTCGCCGATATCGCGCGGGAAGTGGTGGCGGAACTGGTTCCTCTGGCCGATGCGAAACAGATCGACCTCGGAATTTCCAACTCGCAACCTGCGACGGTTCTCGGTGACCCCGATGCGTTGCGAACTCTGACCCGCAACCTGGTGGATAACGCCGTCCGCTACACACCGGATGGCGGGCGCGTCGATGTCTCGGTGGAAAATGGCGGGCCGGGTGAACAGGCCATCCTGAAAGTCGTCGACAACGGGCCGGGTATTCCACCCGAGGAGCGTTCCCGTGTCCTCGACCGCTTCTATCGCCGTCCCGGGACCTCGCCGCCAGGCAGTGGGCTCGGAATGGCTATCGTCAAAGCCATTGCCGACGCGCATGACGCTACGCTCGAGCTCGATTCCGGCCCCGACGGCGCGGGACTGGTGGTGAGCGTTCGCTTTCCAGCCACCGACTTGCAGAAAGGTTAGGCAAATCAATAGATTGTGTTCATTCGCAAGACCGCGGCGACTTCCTTAAGTGTCACTTAAGTCTGGCTCCCTAGGCTGCGCAACATGTCCTGGACCCCTGTGACCCGTATTGGTTGGAGAGACAAACAGATGAGCATCAGAACCCTGATCCGAAAGCCGCTGGCAGCGGCAGCGCTCGGTGCCGCGGTCATCGCAGCTCCGGTAAGCGTTCTATATGCATTCGGCGTAACGCCAGTCACCGCAGCGGCGGCCACCGCCCCGGCGGCGACCGGACCGGTCACCCCGGTTCCAGCGACCGGCAATCCCGCAGCCGTGTTGCCCGACTTCAGCACCATGGTGCAGAGATATGGCCCCGCGGTCGTCAACATCACCGTCGTGAGCAAGGTCCCGGTGTCGAATACCTCGCCCGGTGACGACGACGAGGAGGATGACAACGGCGGTGGTGGCGGCAACAACGCCAGTCCCTTCGGCCCGAACAGTCCCTTCGCTCCGTTCTTCCGCGGTCTGCCGCAGATGCCGCAGCAGCAGCCGACGCGCGGCGAGGGCTCCGGATTCATCATCCGTCCCGATGGCTTCATTCTGACGAACGCGCATGTCGTTAATGGCGCGAGCGAAGTTACGGTGCGGCTGACGGATCGCCATGAGTACACCGCCAAGGTGATCGGCATCGACACCAAGAGCGACGTCGCGGTCATCAAAATTCCCGCCAAGGATCTGCCGACCGTGAAGCTCGGTGACTCCCACAACCTGCGCGTCGGCGAGTGGGTGTTGGCGATCGGCGCTCCGTTCGGCTTCGAGAACAGCGCGACCGCGGGCATCGTGAGCGCCAAGGGGCGCACCCTGCCTGACTCCGGCTACATTCCTTTCATCCAGACTGACGTGCCCATCAACCCCGGCAACTCGGGTGGCCCGCTCTTCAACATGAGAGGTGAAGTGGTCGGCATCAATTCCCAGATCTACAGTCGCTCGGGCGGATTCATGGGCGTGTCGTTCTCGATTCCGATCGACGTCGCGCTGCAGGTGAGCAACCAACTCGAGGCGACGGGTCACGTGTCCCGCGGCAAACTGGGCGTAGTGATCCAGAACGTCAACCAGGGTCTGGCGGACTCGTTCGGTCTGCCGCAACCTGAAGGTGCCCTCGTGTCCAGCCTGGAGAAAGGCGGCGCCGCATCGCAGGCCGGTATCCAGCCGGGAGACGTCATTATCAAGCTCAATGGACAGGTCACCAGCGCGACGGAACTGCCGGCCGAGATCGCGCAGTTGAGCCCGGGTGCGACCGTGAATCTGGAAGTGTGGCGCGATCACGCCACTCGTAATGTAAGCGTGAAGCTCGCAGCCATGGACGACAAGCGCACGGCTTCCAACGGCGCGCACCCGAGCACGGGTGGCAAGCTCGGACTGGCCGTTCGCCCATTGACGGGTGAGGAGAAGTCTCAGTCAAACACGCAGAACGGCGTGCTCGTCGAGAAGGCGACTGGCCCGGCGCTCGAGGCAGGGCTGCAGCCCGGCGACGTGGTTATGTCGGCCAACGGCGCAGCGATCACCAGCGTCGATGACCTGCGCAACGCGGTGGAAAAGTCGAAGGGCCACATCGCCTTGCTGGTGAAGCGCGGCGACTCGCAGATCTTCGTACCGGTTCGCATCGGGCAATAAGCCGAGGTCAACTGGAGCGCGAGCGATTCGGCTCGCGCGTCTGACAGGACGGCCGGGTGGCGCAAGCTTCCCGGCCGTTTTTCTTGGTGCGCGTACCGGCGCTACGGCGCAGTCCGCTTGTAGACTGAGGTCTGTACCTCCCGGGGGAGCCGCATGAATCGATATCCCGACGTCGCGCACTGCGCAACCGCGCTGGTGAATGTCCCGGCCGCAAAGGCCTTTGAGTTTCTCGCCGATCCGTTGTCGCTAGGAACCTGGTCGTTGGGATGCATGCGCACGCAAGCGGCGAAGTCGGGCGCGCGAGGTGCGACGGCCGCAGCGGCGCGCGCCGTGAGCGCGGGGGGTGCGGTGGCCAGCGCGGCGGGCGCAACAGCCGCAGCAGAAGGCCCTTACGCCGGTACTTCGCTGTATGACGACTCACTCGCCTCGTTTGACATCCGGCCTCATCCGAAGCTTCTTCTGATCGACTACCTGGTCGGTGACGCCGGAAACCTGAAGCCGCGAAACAGCGTTCGCATCATCGCCGCCGACACTTGCGACCTGCCCGATGGGCAGTGCTATGTCAGCCTCATGGCGTGGCGCCCCGCGCGCATGGCGGACGACCGTTGGGCGCAACTCTGTGCCGCGCACAACGCGGAGATCTGGATCATCAAAGCGCGGATCGAGGGCGCAGGCCGCGCCCCCGGGCCAGAGCGCTCGCTC
>DATBCZ010000354.1:0-6069 GCA_036270175.1 Steroidobacteraceae bacterium
GCGCCGGAAATCTTTGTGGCGGTCGTTGCCGAACTGGCCAACACAGGACCGGAAGCCTTCGCGGTCACCGCCGCGTAGTCGCCGGACGCAGAGCTGGCAGGTTTCGCCGCGGCCGGTTTAGCGGCCTGGCCCGACGTGGCACCGGCCACCGGGGGTATTCCAAACCCCGCTGGCGATTTATGCGAATCCGTCGCCGTCGAGGACTTCGCCGCGGCCGCGGGGGGTTGAATCGGCACTGGGGCGGCAGGGTCGTCGGCCGCCAGCAGCTGACTCATGCCCAGCAAATCCTCAACGTCCGGATCGAACGAGGTGCTGGCAGCGGGAGCCGCCGGCGCAGTGGAGCCGGCCGTCGTGCCGGAGGTATGCCGTCCAGAGGAAGCCGCTTCGTTCAGCGCCGCCAGCAGGAGGTCGGGCTCGCTCGTCCCGAGAAGGCTCTCGGGATCGATCAATTCATCGGAGGAGCCGTCGGACTCGCCCTTCCGGGGCCCCGCATTGGCGGAGTCTACGGAGGACGAGGACGCCGGTCCGACCGGTACGCTTCCGTCGATGGGCGCTTCGACCGGGAGGTCGGTGAGCGGCTCAAAGACGGGGCGAGACGCAGCTTCCATAATTTCGAGCCTCGTTGACGCTTCGCCAAAATGCAAATCGGAGCGGACGGAGCAGGCGCGACTCCATGGCCGGGCTCCGCCGCAGTCCGTAGCGTTTGACGCGTTGCGCGTGTCTACGCGTATCTAAGCAATGCTGAGGCGGGATAGCCTCGCGATGGCTCACACAACAGCGAGCCGGCGTCCCGGAGTGTGACGCACGTCACACTATCGTGGCGACATGTGACAACGTCCAAGCCTCATTCTTCAGCCTAAGGTCTCATTCGCGGACGCGCTGCAGACGAGGCGCCACACCGGGCGCACGCCGAGAGCGCCGGGCACCGCCGAGTCGGACCGACCTTCATCCGACCGAAATCGGGCAATTAAGTTGAGTGCGAGGTTCGAGGGCGAACCAACTCATGACATCTCCGTGGCGACCGGAAGTGTGCGTCGAAGACTGCTGAATTCAAAAGAGAAGATGCCTGCGTGTCGGTGACAACGAAGTTACTTCAGGTTGTAGCGTTTGTGACACGAAGTGTGTTGCCGCTTGGTGGCGTTGCAAGATGGCGCCATCAGCGGAAGTACGTCACACTTTCCGCGGCCACGGTGAGATAAATTCAGCTCTCAATGCAGATACCGGCCCTGCTCGATCTCGAGCACTTTGCAGATTCCCCCTATGCCAACGAGTTGCGCCGGGATTTTCCCGATCTGCGCTTCGCGGCGGCGCTGGAGGAGGATTTTCAGGCGTTCCACCTGGACCGCGTGCGTTCGCGTGTGCGTTTTTTTCAGCTTGCGACCTGTCTCCTGAGTCTCGCCGTCGCCATTCACCTGGTCGTGCTCGACGGCCTGCCCGTGCGGAGCGTGTTGGTTGGCTGGCTGGGCGTGGCGATTCCCGTGAGCGTATTTCTCCTGTGGGCCTCGTGGAGTCCTTTCTATGAGCGCCTGTACCTGCCGGCGGCGCGGATCGCGCTACCGCTGCTCGGAATCATTTCGGCCGTCGGAATCGCGAGCCGCGTCCTGGTCGGGCATCCCGATCCGTTCTACTTCCTCACTTCTTACAGCATCGCGCTCTTCTTCCTGGGCGGTCAGATGTTTCGCGAAGCTCTCATCGCCAACGCGTTGATGATCCTCGCGCACGGCGCAGCGCTCGCGTTGGTTGGCGAGCCGGTGGAATCCGTTGTTTATTATGTCAGTGTGCTCAGCATAACCGCCGCCGTGGGCGCCTTCGTCTACAGGGGAGTGGAGCGGCAGCTGCGCACGTCCTTCCTGGAGCGCGGGCTGATGGGCGAGATGGCGGCTCGTGACGGGCTCACGGGTCTGAAGAATCGTGGCGCGTTCGATGACCATTTCCCACTCATGTGGCAGCAGGGTTTGCGCGACCGGCGCTCACTCGCACTACTGCTGATCGACGTCGACCACTTCAAAGCCTACAACGACCGCTATGGTCACCAGGGCGGCGACGAGGCTCTACGCCGCGTCGCGCAAGTCGTGCAGGGCTTTGCCCGGCGCCCCCTGGACATGGCCGCGCGTTATGGTGGAGAAGAGTTCGTGTTGGCTCTTTTCGACATGAGCGGCGAATTCGCGCAGGAGCTGGCGGAGGAGTTGCGGCAGTCGATTCTGGCGCTACAGATTCCTCATGAAGACTCGCCGACAGCACCGTTCGTCACAGCGAGCATAGGCATCTCCGTAGTTCGCCCCAAGATGGGCAGAACCCCCGACGGCGCTGTGCAATTGGCCGATGAATCGCTCTACAGCGCGAAGCGCAGCGGCCGAAACTGCGTGAAGCTCGTCGACTGCGACTGCGCGCCGTTTACCACGGGCTCATTCCGACGGCGCGCCTGATCGGCGTCAGTTGGCGCCAGAAGTGTTCAAAAAGTACTCCACCTTGTCGCGGTAGGTGCGCGAGAGCTTGAGCTCGTGCCCTCCGTCGAGGGTGAGGAAGTACTCGCCATTCATGTGTGCCCGCAGACTTTTAACCAGGCGCAGGTTCACAATCGTGGAGCGATGCACCCGCTGGAAGAGCTTTGGATCGAGAAGCTCCTCGAGCTCTTTCATGGTCCCGCGCAGGATGTGAGTGTCATTTCCGGCATGGATGCACATGTAATCGCCGGCGGCATCGATCCAGCGGATCGCGGCAACGGGTACCCGTACGGTTTCGCGACCTTGCCGGATCGGCAGCACTTCCGGGTGCCGTGCCTCCACCGCAGCCCGGCCGCGGGTCAGTAACTCGTCGAGCGCAAGCTCACCCGAGCCGGTGATCTCCGCGATGATCTCCATGAGCCGGTCACGCTGATTGGCGGCCGACTTCGCCCGGACATGCTCGCGCACCCGTTCGAGCGCCGTCTGAAAGCGGGCCTCGTCGATCGGCTTCAGCAGGTAGTCCACCGCCCGCGCCTCGAAGGCCTGGATGGCGTACTGATCATAAGCCGTGACGAACACCAGCACGGGCAGCGACTCGTGTGGAATATGGGCCAACACCTCGAAGCCCGACATGCCCGGCATCTGGATGTCGAGAAATACGAGGTCGGGCTTATAGCTGGAAATCGCGGCGAGAGCCTCGCGGCCGTTGGTACATTGCGCGACGATGTTGAAATCGCCAGCCTCGCGCAATCGGATTTCGATACCGCGTCGTGAGAGGGTCTCGTCGTCGACGATGATCGTATTGATCTTCATGCGCGCGCTCTCTGGGGCAGATCCGTGGCGGGCTCGACGGTCGCGGGGGCGGTTTCGAGCGGCAGGGCCATGTCGATGCGCAGTCCAGGGTGACTGTTGAGCACCGCGAAGCGATGGTTTTCGCCATACAGCACGGCCAGGCGCTCGCGCGTATTGCGTAATCCAACACCACGGCGCTCGTTCGGCGAAAATCGATCCCGCATACCCGGTCCGTCATCGATGACGCTCACCTCGAGCATCGGACCGCGCGTCCGGCCCTCGATTCGGACGCAGCCGCCCTGCTCACGCGGTGAGACCGCGTATTTGAGTGAATTCTCCAGCAAAGGTTGCAACAGAAGACTGGGTACGAGCGCTTCGAGTGCCGGTTCCTCTATCGCGTACTCCAGCCGCAGTCGCTCGCCAAAGCGCAGCCGCTCGGTGCCCAGGTAAAGATCGAGCGCTTCGATTTCCTGGCGTAGCGTCACCTTCTTCATAGGATCCTGGTCGAGCGTGTAGCGCAGGAATTCCGAGAGCCGGGTAATGGCGTGATTGGCCGTGCGGTTCTGATTGTCGAGAATGAGGGTGGAGATGGCGTTCAGGGTGTTGAACAGAAAATGCGGGTTCAACTGGTAGCGCAGCATCTTGAGCTGCGATTCCTGCGCCAGCGCCACGGCCTTCAGAACAGCCTCTTGTTGCTGTTGCTGGGATTCGTAGTAACGGATACCGAAGTAGAGAGCGCTCCAACACAACAGCAGGTACGTGGTGGAAATGGCGCCCCCGAACAACTCGAACAGCGTCTTGAATTGCCAGTCGGGCTCGACGAGCTGTTTGTAGGCGAGGTTGATGACCGTCCGCAACGCAAGCGCGGTGACGTAACAGGTGGCGAGCACGCCGACCACGATAGTGCGTGGTGAGCGGCCCCAGAGCAGGCGGTAGATGTACCGCATCGGCATCGAGACGACGAATCCTGTGAGCGCTGCTACGACAATGACCTGCGCGTAGCTATTGGGCTTCTCATAGAGGAGCGCGCCGAAGTATTGCGTAATGGCATACGCGCCCCAGCCAGCCGCGTGCAGGCTCCAGAAGAGCACGTTCCGGTTGGAGCGGAATTGTTCGAGCGTCAACATGCCTTACGCCGGGGCGACGGGCGGCCGCCTCACCCCGGAAGCTTAGGCCATCTCGCCGGCGGGCGTCGCCGGACGGGCGTGTGCGGGGCTCGGCTCGTCGCAGGGCGACGGGCCCAGGCAAGGTTTGGGTCGTGCGGCGCGCCGAGGCCGTGCCCGTCGGGGCGCGCCGGTCAAGGGCGGGGCGAGGGCTGTGGGTCCGAGCGCCCCGGCTCCAGACTCAGCCTACGGCTTTCCCCGGCTCCGCCGCTGGGGCTTGCGGCATATTCAGCGACTCGATGGGCAGTACCTGCGAAAGCGCGGGTCCCTGGGCCAGATCGCAGCCAATCGCCGTGAGCCACTGCAGGGACGCCTGCGACTCGACCCGCTTGGCGGCGCAGTGGATGCCCAGCACCTTCACGGCCTGGACGATCGCAACGACCATGGCCTGTGACAGCTTGTCGCGCAGCGCCGCCGAGGTGAGCTTGGGATCGATCTTCACCAGCCGCAGCGCCTTCGAGCGCAGCAGCGGCAGGACCGAAGAATCGAAGGAGAAATCGTCAATGACGACGAAGCATCCCAGCTTGTCGCACAGGGAAATGAACCGCTCCACTTGCGCGCGCCGTTGAGTGCAGAGCGGCTCCGCGATCTCGAATCCCAGGTTGTCGGGCGCGATGCCGTTCGCCTTCAGAGAAGATGCGACCTGCTGCGGGAAGCGCTCGTCCTCGAGAGTCGAGATGGAGAGATTCAAACTGAAACTGGTGGGCTCGAGGTTCCAGGCCGAGCGGTTGGAGCCCAGCCAGGACAGCAATCTTTGCAGGGCCAGCCCGTCCATTGCGGCGGGAGCGCGATTCGCGTCCCGATGCGCGATGCGCGGCAGTACTTCGTAGCGCCGCAAACGGCCGCCCGGACGGAGTTTCGAGAAAGGCTGCACATCGAGGATGAGGCTCGACGGATCGAGAGCGACGTTACGGGATGTCGTGGACGCACCGCTGCCATTGAGCGACTGAACGATGCTGGTGGACCCGTTCAGAGAACGGGACGTCCCGGTCGTGGTGGCGGTCGACCCGAGAGCCTTCGAGGTAGTCGTCGCGCCCGAGGATTTCACCGGTACCGGTGTTGGGTTGGCGAGCGGGTTTATCGCCGGGAGAGCTGGCGCGCTGTCGATCGCAGCCGGAGCCGTCGCAACCGACGCTAAGTCCGATGCCGCGGGAGGTGCCTGCAGTGTGGGCACATTCGGCACGACTATCGCGGAACCCGCGGACGCGACCGGTGCAAAGCCCGTGGGGGCGCCGTCTGACTGCAGAGCCTCGGGGATCGAAAGGTCAATATTCGGCAAAGCGGGAGACGCCGGTTGGGCGTCCTGCACTGGCGTTGCCGGAACAGCCGGTGCGGGCGCAACGGCCTTCGCGGGGGCTACCGGCTTCGCAGGAGCTGTCGACTTCACCGGAGCCGCCGCGCGTGCCGCCGGGTCTGGCGCAGCCGGTTTGGCCGGCTCGTAGGGGGCGGCTGGGGGCGGCGTCTGGTTCGGGACCTGGTAACTGGAGGTCGGCGGCTCCCAGGCAAGTGCTTCCGCCTGTTGGAAACCCGACGCCGGCGACTTCGGAACGAGCTCTTCGTCGTGCGTTCCCAGATCGGGAAACAGCTCGAATTCGAGGATGTCATCGATAGCCTGGGGCGAGAGCGACTGTTGGTCTGCCGCGGGAACGACCGGCGGCGCGACGGGCGCG
>DATBCZ010000355.1:0-2850 GCA_036270175.1 Steroidobacteraceae bacterium
TTCTGTCTTTCGGCGCACAGTTGGGGCTGGGAATCGTCGCGTTCAGTGTGGGCGATTACTGGGGGCGGTATTACGCGCAGCGGCCGTTCTATCGGCAACGTAACGTGTGGTTGCATCGGCCGCCTCCGCCGCGGCGGCCGCCGCATTGGGGGCGACCGCCTGGGGGCTCGCCTGGCGCGGGACCTCGGCCGCCTCCGCGTCCACGACCACTACCACCGCGGCCGAGGCCACAGCCTGATCGGCCTACTGCTGGACCGCGACCCCAGCCGGGCCGGCCGGACAGTGGTTCGCGGCCTGACGGGGGAGCGCGCCCCGACCAACGTCCTTCATCCAAGTCGCGTGACGATCAGCCGGTGGACCGTCCGCGCTGAGTGTGCATCCGTTCACGGATCTCGCAACTGACCGTCCGGCCCCTGGCCGGGTGGTAATCCGTCTTCTGTTCGTCACAATTCAGTAACAGATCGTTCACCACCGCTCAGTACCGTTCATGAATTCATGGCCGTGACAGACTGAACGTTGCAAAAAACATCGACATTGTCCGATCGGCTCGATGAGCGTCTGTTTCGGACTCTTTACGCGAGCTCCCTCGTCTACAACACCTGCTGGGAAGATCCTGCGGTCGATAGACAGGCGTTCAACCTCACTCCGGAAGATGTGCTGCTCGTCATTACGAGCGCCGGCTGCAACGTCCTCGATTACGCGCTGCTGGCGCCAAAGCGTATCCACGCCGTCGATGCGAATCCGCGCCAGACCGCGCTGCTCGAGCTCAAAGTCGCCGGCGTTCGCGCCCTCGAGTTCGATGACTTCTTCAGCGTCTTCGGTGAAGGCTGTCATCCCGCGTTTCCGACGTTATATAGCCGTCATCTGCGCGATCAGCTCTCCGACTTCGCCCGCGGCTACTGGGATAAGCGCGTCGAATGGTTCGCCGGCAAACGGGGCAGCTTCTACTTTCACGGCTTGTCCGGTCTCGTAGCCTGCGGTTTCAAGGCCTATCTGGCCTTGCGCCCGCGGCTTGGCCGGCACGTACGCGCCCTGTTCGGCGCCAGTTCGCTCGACGAGCAGCGCGCTATTTATGATGAGCGTGTCGCCGCGGAGATGTGGGGCCCGACGATGCGATGGACGTTGTCGCGTCAATTTACGCTCAGCCTCCTCGGTGTACCCCATCCCCAGCGTCGCGAGATCGAGGCGCAGCATGCCGGCGGTGTGGCGGGTTACGTGCGTGAGTCGTTGGAGTATGTACTCCGGCAGCTCCCCATCTGGAACAACTATTTCTGGCGTTTGTACCTCTACGGCCGCTACACGAAGACCTGCTGCCCCGAGTATCTGCGCGAAGACAACTTCGCGGCCCTCAAGGGCGGTCTCGTCGACAGGATCGTGCCGCACACCTCCACGGTGACCGATTTCCTGCGCGGGTCCGACGAGCGCGTTTCGAAGTTTGTATTGTTGGATCACATGGACTGGATGGCCAGCCACTATCCGCAGGCGCTGGTCGAGGAATGGCGCGAGATTCTCGCCCACGCCGCCCCGCGTGCGCGCGTGATCTTCCGTAGCGCCCACTCCCGCCCCAAGTACCTGGATACGATCTGCGTGGAAGGAGTGAAGCTCACCGAGCATCTCTCGTTCCATGAAGACCTGGCCCGCGAGCTGTCCCGACAGGATCGGGTGCACACTTACGCTGGATTCCATATCTGCGATGTCCCCGCGTGACCTGATAGCCGATTCCCGCGTCCTTTTACAGATGTTGCGCGGGCAGTCCCGAGTTGGTACTGCCGCGGAACGTTTGCAGGCGTTCTATGCGCCGCAGGCCACACGTTACGACGCGTTCCGTGCGCGGCTTCTTCACGGTCGTGCCGAGCTAATCGATAGACTGACGACTCCGCAAGGCGGTGTCGTCGTCGAATTGGGCGGGGGGACGGGTTCCAACATCGATCGATTCGGGCGACGCATGCAGCGGCTCGAGCGCTATACGCTCGTCGATCTGTGTCCCGCATTGTTGGAGCAAGCGCGCTCCCGCGCCCGGGTGCATCGGAACGTCGAGCTCGTGGAAGGTGACGTGACGAGATATCGACCTGCGGAGCCGGTCGATTGCGTGTTCTTATCCTACGCGCTCACCATGATCGACGACTGGCAGGCGGCGTTGAATAACGCGATGTCGATGCTGAAGCCCGGCGGTACGCTCGGCGTCGTGGATTTTTATGTGTCTGCGCGGAGGCCCCGTGCCGGATTCGTCCGGCATGCCGCGTGGGAGCGCTGGCTCTGGAGGCGCTGGTTTGCGCACGATGGTGTGAGGCTTTCCCCCGAACATCTGGAGGCGCTTACGGACGCGATGCCCGACCACGTCCGGCTCGAGCGGCAGGGTGCGCTGCCTTATCTGCCCGGCCTGAATGTCCCGTATTACCTCTTTATTGGACGCAAAGCCGGAGGCTCTGCCGCTTCTCCGTAATGCTGCACTGCGTGAGCAGCTAATGCCTTGACAAATACAGCCTAGGCAAGTATCTTGCCGCTCATGGCTGACGTCTACGACCTGGAAACCTACCAGCCCCGCATGGGTGTCGGGCACCTGCTGAGCCGCGTCCGCACGGAGATGCTGGCTGCCCTCGACAAGGCCCTCGAAGCCGACGCTGAGTTGTCTGCCCTGGAAATCAGCTCAGCACAGTTCATCGTGATTGCCGCGCTGGCCCTGGCGGAGACCGCCAAGTCCGCCTCGGACCTCTGCAAGGGCATTTCATACGATGCCGGGGCCATGACGCGCATGATCGACCGGCTCGAGAGCAAGGGCCTCATCCGCCGCAATCGCCGCCCGGAAGACCGTCGTGTGGTTTATCTCGAGCTCACGGAAGAGGGTGCTCG
>DATBCZ010000356.1:0-7058 GCA_036270175.1 Steroidobacteraceae bacterium
GCGGCTGGGGCGAGTTGTTCAGTGATGAGGGCTCGGCGTACTGGGTCGCCCGCGAGGGGCTGACACTATTCTCGCGCATGAGCGACGGACGCTCCGCCAAGGGAGCGCTGTACGAGTTGCTCCGCGCGCACTACGACATCACATTCGATCTGGATATCTGTGCTGCGATTTACGGGAGCAATGCCGCTGCTCGCAGTCAAATTGCACAGCTCGCCACACTGGTTGCGCAAGCCGCCCGAGCCGGTGACATACGAGCGCGCGAACTGTTCGCGGTGGGTGTGACTGAGTTGGTCGCCATTGTTGATGCGACCCGGGCCCAGTTGGCCGTTCCGCCTGGTGTCGCGCTGCCGGTCTCGTACTCCGGCGGCATGTTCAAGCTGACAGACCTGGTGCTCGAGCCCTTCAACTCCGCGTTGCGCGCCAGCAGTCACCCCTATGACTGTGTCACTCCCCGACTTCCTCCAGCCGCCGGGGCGGCGCTCTACGCGGCGAAGTGTAGCGGCGTCCCGATCACCGAAACGATAGTCGGCACGATGCGGCAGCACTGCAGCTAACGGCCGCACCGTGCCTTTGCGTATCATGGGGCGGTGAACCCGCACCATACTTTCATTGGGCTTCTCTGCCTGCTCCTGGCCGCTTGCGGCCACTCCAGCACCCCCGCGCACCCGGACGCCGCGGCCGAGGAGAAAGTCGTCAATGTCTACAACTGGTATGACTACATCAAACCCGAGGTCCTGCGGAAGTTCCAGGCAAAATACGCTGTGCAGGTCCACTACGCCGTGTTCGATTCCAACAACACGCTGGAGGCGCGGCTGCTCGCGGGACATTCGGGCTACGATGTGGTGTTTCCGTCGGGTGCCTACCTCGAGAGCATGATTGCCGCGGGCGTCTTCCGCCCGCTGGACAAGGCCCGGCTACCCAATCTCAGGAATCTCGACCCGGCCATCATGCAGCGGCTGGCCGCTCACGATCCGGGCAATGCGCATGCAGTCGACTACACCTGGGGGATCACCGGCATCGCCTACGATGAGGCGAAGATCCGCGCGCGCATGCCCCAGGCACCGGTGGACAGCTGGTCGTTGATGTTTGATCCGCGGGTTGCCGCGCACTTCGCGGACTGCGGTATCGGACTTTACGAGTCGCCGAACGTCATCGTACCGAGCGTCCTTGCGTGGCTCGGCGAGCCACCCGACAGTGAAGACGCCGGGAAACTGGCACGCGCGCAGACCGCGTTGTTGGCGGTGCGACCTTATATTCGCAAGATCAGTAGCGGTTCCCTCGTCGATGATCTTTCTACGGGCGAGCTGTGCATCATTGTCGCAAGCAACGGAGACGCCATGCAGGCGCAGGAGCGAGCGCGGATCGCCGCCAACGGCTTGCGGATCCGCTACAGCATCCCCAGGGAAGGCGCAGTAATGTGGTTCGATGTCGCCGCGATTCCGACGGACGCTCCCCACCCGGGCAACGCTCACCTTCTCATCGACTTTCTCATGGATCCCGCGATAGCGGCCGAGAACAGTAACGCCATCCACTTTCCGAACAGCAACGCCGCCGCTCAGCCCCTGTTGCAACCCGAGCTGACCAACGCGTCGATCTTCCCTTCGCCTGAGCTCGCCGCACGCCTCATCCCCGAACGCGCGAAGAGCGAGGATTACGTGCGGCTGAGAACGCGCATGTGGACCCGCTTTCGGACCGGGCAGTGACGTACCGAAGCTCGAGCCGTGCGCGCACTGCAACGGCCTTTTCATTTGCGTAAAGCAAAAATGGTCGAATGAGATGGCCATTGCACGGAATCTAGGTAGCATCCCATCCATCCGTGGTGCAGACCGAGCCCGTCCCATGACACAGTCCCCTCAATCGACCCCGGCCTCCCGACCCGCGTTCGGGACCGTTCTTGCCCCGACCATGGCGGTCGCGACGTTCCGGAACGGTGCTTGGACGCCATACCAGATGCGCCCGGTCGGCCCCATCGAGCTGCACCCTGCCGCCCACGTCCTGCACTACTCCAGCACCTGTTTCGAGGGCTTCAAGGCCTATCGATGGTCCGACGGCAGCGTTCACGTATTCCGGATGGACCGGCATATGGAGCGCATGCGCCAGAGCGCGCGCTCCCTGGTGCTGCCCGAGCCGGACCCCGAGCAGCTGGGCGCCATGGTTCGCGCCACGATCGACCAGAACCGCTCGGTCGTGCCTGAGGCTCCGGGCGCGCTGTACCTGCGTCCGATTCTATTTGGTACGACGCCTAATATCGGCGCGGCCGCCACGCCCGCCGACGAGGCGCAGCTCATTGTCCTGGCCAGCCCGGTTTGGGATTACTTCGCGGGCGGCATGAAGCCGTTGCGGATCTTTGTCGAGGACGTGAATTCGCGTACCGCCACCCAAACCGGCCGGGTGAAGACGGGAGGCAACTACGCGGCGGCACTCGGCCCGACGCTCGAAGCACGCCGTCGCTACAGCGCGGACCAGGTTTTGTTTTGTCCGGGCGGAGAGGTGCAGGAGACCGGCGCGGCCAATTTCCTGCTGATTCGCAAGGGTCACCTGCTGACCCGCAGCCTGGACGCGACATTCCTCCATGGAGTGACCCGCGACTCGCTGCTCGCTCTCGCACGGGACGACGGTTATGAAGTCGAGGAACGCGTTTTCGACGTCGCCGAAATGCTCGCCTGGGTCGCCGATGGCGAGGCAGCTCTGTCCGGCACCGCTGCCGTGCTTGCCGGCGTGGGAACGCTGATCCATCAATATCGCGAGCACCGGGTTGGCGACGGAGAGGTGGGCCCGTTGACTCGTGCCCTACGCGAGCGATTGGTTGCGATCCAGCGTGGTGAGGTTGCGGACCGCTATGGTTGGTTGACCAAGATTTGAGCACGGCCGGGGAACGGCGGCCCGGGATGGCGCTGGAGCACGCCAAACGACTTTGGACCTATCTAGCGGCGCTGCGAAGTCGTGAGCCCGCGGACGCTGTCGTGGTCTGCTGCTCCTACGATCTGCGCGTCTGCGATTACGCCTGCGACCTCATCAAGCAACAGCTCGCACCCCGCCTCGTTTTGTCGGGAAAGACGGGCAATTGGACCCGCTTCCTGTGGACCGACCCGGAAGCCCACGTCTTCAAAGACCGCGCGCTGGCCAACGGAATCGACCCTAACCGCATTCACCTGGAAGAGCGCTCGACGAATTTCGGCGAGAACATCGCGTTCGTGCGCGCCCTCATGCCGGATCTGCGGCGAGTGATCTTCGTTACCAAGCCCAACGCCGTCCTGCGGGTCGCCTTGACCGTACCCGTGCAGTGGCCGGAGGTCACTGCGTTCGTCGATTCGCCACCGCTCGAGTTCCCGCGAGAGGTCTCAAACATCATCGGCGTATTCGGCGTCATGAACGAAATGGTGGGGGATGTCGATCGCGTCTTGAAGTATCCGTCCCGGGGGTTTCAACGCGCTCACGACGTGCCGGCGCCCGTGCTGGAGTCGTGGCGGGCGTTGATTGCCGACGGGTTCGGCCATCACCTGTTGGCTGACTGATAACACATGACTCACTCAGCACGACGTCTGCGCGCGCACTGGCTGGCCAGCGTTCTCGCTCTGACAGCGCTTGCGGCGCAGCCGTGTTATGCAACCCACTGGCAGGCCATCGGGCGGCCGAATGATGGCAGTCTCGGCGTTGCCTATGTCGACCTGGATTCGATCCACGAGGACGGAATCTATCGGGTCGCTATGTTTCTGACGGTCTATGCGAATCCGCCGCCGAACGTTCACGACATCAAGCTCGATCGCATAGTGCAGCAGACGGCTTTCGACTGCGCCAAACATACGTTCTCGCTGATCTCCACCGTCGGCTATTACGAAGGCAAGCAATCCGGCAAGAGTCACATCAATGACGAGGACTGGAAGGTAAGATTCAAGGGAGTCTATCCGGACGTCTTTTCACAGCGCGCCTTCGACACAACCTGCAACGCGCCTCTTGCTCCCAACCCCGAGCCCGCGGGATCCCCGTCCGATTCACCGGCCACTGTCCAATTGCCGACCATGGTGGCGCCCCAGTAGGAGAGGTATTGATGGCTGTATCGCATTCTTCAGTGTGGCTGAGTGCCGCGGGCGCGCTGGCATTGATCGCTTCCGCGACCGTTCCCGTGCCAGCGCGGGCCGCCGCGGCGTACCAGGTATTCGTCACGAACGAGAGGTCGGGCGATGTCACCATCATCGATGGCGGCGATTTCAAAGTCGTCGGAACGATTCCCGTGGGTAAGCGTCCGCGCGGCATCCATGTCAGTCCTGACGGGAAGACGGTCTATGTCGCATTGAGCGGCACTCCGATCGAAGGGCCGCCGGCCCTCGATGCCCAGGGCAACCCGATTCTGAAGAAGAACAGCAAGGCCGATGACGACGACGACGACGATTCGAAGGCCGATAAGTCCGCCGACGGCATCGGCATCGTCGATGTCGCGCAGAAGAAGCTGACCGGCAAGATCTCCGCCGGCTCGGACCCGGAAGAGTTCGTATTGAGCAAGGATGGCACCCGCATCTACGTCTCCAACGAGGACATCAAAACCGCAAGTGTGATCAACATCGCCAGCGGCAAGGTGGAGCACATCATCCCGGTGGGACGCGAGCCGGAAGGGGTGGGTGTGACCCCGGACGGAAAGCAGTTCTACGTCACGTGTGAGACCGGTGGCGAGGTGTTCGCAATCGACACTGCGAGCTTCCAGGTCGTCGGGCACTTCACCGTGCCGGTGCGGCCCCGCAGTGTCGATTTCCTATCCAACGCCGCCGTTGGATTCATCCCCTCCGAGTCGAAGGGGCTGTTGAATGTGATCGATACGGCGAATCACCAGGTGCTGAAGGCCGTCGACCTCCCGGCGGGCTCGCGCCCCATGAAGGTCAGAGTCGCCCCGGACAACAGTAAGGTTTATGTGAGCGACGGGCGTGCCGGCACTGTCACCGTGATCGACAGCCGCAGTTATGCCGTTCTGGCCACCATCAAGGTCGGGACGCGTCCGTGGGGAATCGTGCTCTCGCCGGACGGCAAATACCTGTTCTCGGCCAACGGACCCTCCAACGATGTCTCGGTGGTGGATCTGGCGACGAACAAGGAAATCTCGCGGGTGAAGGCGGGCGAGAGCCCCTGGGGCATCACCGTCGTTACTGCCCGACGATAAAAACGGCCTCCGACGCGATACTTCGAGTCAAGCCGTCCTTGAAGGCGCGGGCCCGCACCACTGTGGGTCCCGTGACCTCGATTGGCTTCTCGTACTTCGTGTCCGAAGCCGTAGGTGCGCTGCCATCCACGGTGTAACGGATGTCGGCGCCGGGCTCGCCAACCTGTAGCGACACTTCTATGGGCTTGCTGTAAGTCCCGCCGGCCGGCGAAATCCGTGGCGGGTCGACGACAGCGCGCCCCGGAAGGCTCGTGATCCACTGCCGCAGGAGCGCCACGCCTTTCTCATCGATCGTTTCGCGCGCCAGCGGCGGCATCCTGATCTCGCTCTCCGTGTTGACTCGCATGAAAGCGATCGAGCGCCAGATGTCGTTGGGCGCAATGACTCTGGACCGATCGATGCGCTCATCGATCAGAACCCGGCCATCGACCAGTCCCTGCTGATCGAGGGGCGTATCGTAGCGGGCATCGAAGTTGGCAACGGTGCCGCCCGGGCGGTGACACTGTGAACAATTAGCATCGAAATAGGACCGGGCGCGATCCTCGACACTGCGTGTCGTATCGTCGGCCGGCGCCAACCGCGCAAATTTCGGCAGGTCGGCGTCCGAAAATCCCGGGCTAAACAAACCGAGATGATTCCAGGTTCGCAACTCGTTATCCGTAACGCCGGAAGGGTAGGTGAAGTCGTGATTCATCTGCCGGGTCTTCACCCCGAGCACACCGCTGGTGTGCGCGTTGTGACACTCCAGGCAGTTCTGCCGGCTGGGGTAGTACCACGTCTGGGTGTGCGTCGTTCCGTCCGCCGACCTGACCGGAATGTCTTCCGTGAGGCTCGAGTCCAACAGGTCGGCATCGCTGTTGTCGGCCCGCCATTTATAGTCGGCGCCGTAGACACCGCCGCGGCTGTCGCGTACCAGCAGCCGCGTTTCGAGTCGCCGCCGGATCGCGGGATTCGCCGCATCGACGGGGAGCTCGAAAGTCTTTACGAATACAGTGCCGGCCGGGAAAGTCCAATCGCCCGTGGGGGCGAAGCCGATTTTCTCCTTCGGTAACGACATCCAGCGCTGCTTGCTGGCGCCGTCGGACCAGAAGGACACCACCAGGTCATAGGGAATCAGGCCGTCGCTCGGCGCCAGGTTGCGAGTGTCCTTGAACACGCCGGTCTGGGAGAGCAGCGCGGGGATCTTCCCGTCGGCGCTCTGCGGCATGTGCAGATAAGGCTTGGGAACAGCGCGTGCGGCGATCCCATACGCCGCAGATGGCGGCGAGGACCCAGCCCCTGCGACCCGCGGGTTACCCAGCAGCAGGACGGCGAAAAGCGCGAGCATTGCGGCTGCGGCCAGTGCACCGATGCGCTCCTCCGCGTGTTCCGCCTTCCAGCCTCCACCCATCAATTTTCGATCCCGCCGCACCATCTACCGCTTGAGACAAGACAATACCACGCGAGTTCTGCCGCCGCCGCTCCAGCGCCGAATACACTCCAACCGCCACCACGTTCGGAATCCAGGACGTGTACGCGAGCCACACCGACATCGCCGAATAACTGGCGTAACCCAACATGAATCCGATCGGGATCTGCAGGCGCAACGTCACCGCACCGAAAGTCATGGCATAGCTCAGCCGCATGAACAATCGATGCAGGTCGAACTTACGCCGCACGGCCGCCCACCAGCCTCCCAGCGTGGTGCCAATCCACAGCACCGCCAGAATACCGAAGCCCAGCCCTGCAACGGGCCCCCCCGAAGCATGCGGCACCGTCGCCAGCGCTCCGATTCCCGCGATCACACAACTCGCCACGTAGATCCGACCCGCGTAGCGATGGACCTTCGGGTGCCTGGCGCGCAAACCCGGTAAGAACTGCAGCCCGCCCAACAGAAGGGCCAGGGGTGCCACCAGCATGTGCGTCAGCG
>DATBCZ010000357.1:0-8155 GCA_036270175.1 Steroidobacteraceae bacterium
TGCGCATCCGAAAGGCCGCGGCGGGGATAGTCGATCCGCATATCCAGGCCGCCTACGCCGAGGTTCGGCGCGAGGATTGTCTGGGGCCCGGCCCCTGCCGGTAGGCATCATTCCCGCGGAGGGCGTGCGCGACCCCGAGGCCGAAGCGGCGTTGGAGGCCTCCCTCGACAAGGGAGGCTGGAATAAGGTTACCCGCCTGATCCGCGGCGAGCCTGTGCCTGACGAGCGCTGCTGGTTGCGCGGCCCTGGATGGTGCTTGGCTTATGAGTGATCGGCGCGCTGATGGCAAACACACCGGTCTCCAGCAAGTCATGCTGTAGCCCGTCCCTGAACTCAACGCGGTTGCGGCCCTGTCGTTTGGCCTCGTAGAGAGCCTGGTCCGCCAGCTGGAGTGCACCTCCGGGACTGCGCTCCGCGGTAGGCCTGAGCGCGGCGACACCGACGCTGATGGTGACTCGCGAAAAGGGCCCCGAGGCTCGGTGCTCGATGTTCAGTTCTCCCACCACGGTGCGGACCCGCTCCGCGACCTCCTTGGCGTGCTGGTCATCGACGTCATACAGGATGAGCGCGAATTCCTCGCCGCCGTAGCGTGTCAGGATGTCCAGGGGCCGGCGAATTAATTTCTGAATCGTCTGGGCGACCTGGCGCAGGGCCAGGTCGCCGGCCTGGTGTCCGTAAAAGTCGTTGTATGCTTTGAAGTGATCGATATCGATCAACAGGATCGCCAGTGGGCGCTCATTGACGATCGCCTGTTGCCACAGCAGCTCCAGGTGCTCGTCGAAGACGCGGCGATTTTTGGTTCCTGTCAGGGGGTCGCGCTGGGCCAGCTCGGCAATGAGCCGTCCCTCGAGAAACGACTGCCGCGAAATCCTTTCGAGATGCAGAAGGGCGATGACGCAGGCCAAGACGCCGCCGGCCAGGAGCACGTATGAATGGAGGGCAATTATTTGTGGTAGGTGCAGCAAGGTCGCGGCGACAGAATAGGCCACCACCGTCACTCCACAGCACACCAGCGCTGCTCTACAGGATAGTCCCAGGAAGAAGAGGGCGCCGATGAGCGTGATCGGGAGCGCCATCAATAGCTCCGACTCACCGCGTGCGGCCGCCGCCGCGACCTGGACGGCGATGATCGAGTTCCTCAGCGGTACCAGGAACCGCGCCCATTGCGGATAGAGGCGCTCGAAGGCGGGGCTCCACGCGATCCACGCCAGGACGATCGAGCTCGCGATCACCAGCACGAATTCGATCAGCAGCCGGAGGTCCCAGGTATTCGCATGGAGTTGCTCAGCCCCGCGTGCTGCGGCCAGCCCCGCTGCGCACACGCACGCCACGCGGACGAGTGTCCGGCTGCTCATCAGCCGCGATTGCAGGTACTCCGCTTCCAACTGCGGCTGGGCGAAGCCGAATCTCGAGGAGTCCCGCTGCAGCTCCGCCGCGTAGGGCGAATCGGGAAAAGTAGTCAGATCCAATCGGGGCTCCATGGTCACCTCGACATAATAAGACCTATGTCCCCGCCCAAGTGTGACGCGTTCGGAAGACTCGACGGGAAGGGGGTTCCTGTGACGCGCCGTATAATGCAGGGCAATCAGTGCCACAGGACAAAATCTCAATGCAGCGTGTGACCATCGCGATATTCGCCATTGCCATTTGCAGCGGGGCGGCAGCCCAGACTGCCGCGCCCCCGGACCGTGCCGAAGAGACGTGGATCGCGCGGAGCAATTCGTACACGAACCTGCTGCTCGATGTGCAGCTCCAGCACTCCCCCGAGCAGGGCTCGCGCGAAGGCGTGGCGAAGTTCGACGAGCGGATCTCCAATCCAACGCTCGCGGATGAATTGGCCGAGCGTCACGAGCTCGAAGCGGTACTCGTTAAAATCGACGCCGCGCAGGCCAAGGAAGCCGACAAGAAAGTCTGGGAGGACCTCGACATTCTTCACAAGGCCTTCGACCTGCGGTTTCGCCGGCAGGACTTCCGCCTGCAACACCAGGTGCCGTTCTATAACGCCAGCGAGGAGGTCTTTCAGGGATTGCGCGGCCTGCTGGACGACCAGGTAACCCCGGAGCGGCGGCAGGCCGCCCTGGTCCGCCTGCGCAAGTACGCGGGCGTGGAGCCGGGCTACACGCCGTTCACGGAGTTGTTGCGGCAACGGGAAGCGGAGCAGATCGCCAAACCCGGCGTCATCTATCCCTCCAAGGGCGAGTTGGATACGGAGTTGGGCCGGAATTCCAACTACGTCGACGGGGTCGCCGCCCTGTTCAGGAAATACAAGCTGACCGGTTGGGAGCCCGCCTATGCGAAATTGAAGGACCAGCTGAGCGGCTACGACACCTGGGTGCGGGACAATATTCTGTCCAAGGCGCGCACGGACTTCCGCCTGCCGCCGCAGGAATATGCGCTCAACCTCGAGCAGTTCGGTATCGACATCCCGCCCGCGAGAATTGCGGCCATGGCGCATACGGCGTTCAAGGAGTACCAGGCGGAGATGGGCCGGTTGGCGCCGCGGATCGCCACAGCTAACGGCTACAGCGCGACCGACTATCGCGCGGTGATCGCGGAACTGAAGAAGAAACAGATCACCGGCGATGCGATCCTGCCGTTCTACCAGAAGCGGCTGCACGAGATCGAACAGATCATTGCGGCCAGGAGCCTGGTCAGCCTGCCGTCACGGCCGGCCATCATTCGGTTGGCGACTGCCGCCGAGACCGCGCAAGAGCCCGCGCCGCATATGTCGCCCCCGCCGTTTCTGCATAACACAGGCCAACGAGGCGAGTTTGTGTTGCCATTGAATATTCCGTCGACGACCGGTGGCTCGGCGGACGAGTACGACGACTTTACTTTCGACGCCGTCTCCTGGACGCTGACGGCTCACGAGGCAAGGCCGGGCCACGAGTTGCAATTCGACTCGATGGTCGAACACGGTGTCAGTCTCGCCCGCGCGCATTACGCCTTCAACTCGACCAACGCGGAAGGGTGGGGACTCTACTCCGAGTACATCATGCAGCCGTACGAGCCGCTCGAGGGCCAGCTCATGACCCTGCAACTGCGGCTATTGCGAGCTGCCCGCGCCTTCCTCGATCCGGAACTGCAGAGCGGCGCTGTCACGCCTGGGCAGGCCTACGCCGTGCTGGAAAAGGATGTAATGCTCAGCCACGCTTTCGCTACAGAGGAAGTGGAGCGCTTCACGTATCGCGCGCCGGGGCAGGCGAACAGTTATTTCTACGGCTACACCCGCCTGCTCTCGCTACGCAAAGAGACTGAGAAGGCGCTGGGTAAGAAGTTCGACCAGAAGAAGTTTCATGACTTTATTCTGGCCCAGGGACTGCTACCGCCCGATCTGATGCGTAAAGCGGTGCTCGAGGAGTTCGTGCCCGCGGCCCGCTGACCCTCGCATGCGCAAAGGGTGCGGCACAACATAGCCGTTGTGCCGCCTCTTTCTATAAAATGCGTCGATGAAGATCAGCCACGCCGCTCCGGAAGACGCCCCCGCAATTGCCCGCGTGCAGGTACGCAGCTGGCAAGTCGCTTACGAGAACATCCTGCCGGCCACTTACCTCGCGACCCTGACCACCGAGAAACGGGAGGCGATGTGGCGCGAGTCCATCTCGCGCGGCTCACCCCAGTTGCTCGTGGCCAGGGACGATGACGGTATCGTCGGATTTGTCGCCTACGGCACGTGTCGTGACGAGAACGCCGCCGCGGATCGCGCCGAAGTGTGGGCCATCTACGTGGCGCCCTCGCACTGGTCCCAGGGAGTGGGAACCCAACTTTGTCGCCAGGCCCGTGAGCGGCTGGTGGACCAGGGGTATTGCAGCGTCAGTCTGTGGGTCCTGACCGACAATACCCGGGCCATCCAGTTTTATGCGGGTGTTGGCTTCGTCGCCGACGCAGAGAGCACCAAGGAGGTGATCGTCGGCGGCAACGCGTTGCAGGAGATTCGCTAC
Source organism: Steroidobacteraceae bacterium (assembly GCA_036270175.1). GTDB lineage: Bacteria > Pseudomonadota > Gammaproteobacteria > Steroidobacterales > Steroidobacteraceae > 13-2-20CM-66-19. The sequence goes on from DATBCZ010000357.1 coordinate 3,942, forward strand.
GTGGCGGAATTGCACGACTAGTTCGCCGCTTTCACCACTATGGTGCCCACCATTTGTGGATGGATGGAGCAGACGTACCGATACGTTCCCGGTTTGTCGAACTTGAAAGTGAAACTGTCGTTCTGATCCAGGGGATCGGAGCGAAAGCCCGTATCCACGCTGCGCACGGTGTGCGGCTCCGGGTCGAGGTTCTTCCAGCGCACGGTTGTGCCGGCCACGACGGTCATCGCCGTCGGGGCAAACATAAACTCATGGATGGAAATCGTCGTGTCGGAGCCGGGAGCCGCGGGCGCCTCGGAGCGCGCGCAGAGTGATACGGCTAACAGCAGGGGCATGACAAATATCGATTTGGTTTTCATCGGCTTCACGCGAGTGTCGTGTCCGTCAGGCTCAGAGCGTCCGGGTGGTGTTTGAGTGATACGTTGCTGACCCCGAGCATCCGCGGGAGCTCCTCGGTGGGCACCTTGAGCGGGCCGGGACCGGGTCCCTCGCCGGGGCCTGGTTGGGGGTAGGCGGTCGAGCGCGCCGTGTGGTACGTAATGTTGCCCTCGACCTTCTGCACGATTTGATGAATGTGTCCGTTCAACACCGTGACCGAGCCGAACCGGCTCAGGTAGCTCTTGACCTGGTCCGCATCCCCCGTGCCCCAGCCCCACGGGGCATACACCGTCCACAGAGGCATATGCGCGAACACCACGATGGGCGTGCTCGCCGAGCGACCCCGCAGGTCTTTTTCGAGCCACTCGAGTTGCTCCTGGCCCAGGTTGCCCAGGCCGTTGGGCTTGAAATTCAGCACGTTGATGAGGCTTATGAAGTGCACACCGTGGTGGTCGAAGCTGTAGTAGCCCCGGTCCTGGGATGCCTTGCCGTAGCGGCTGAAATACTCGGTCACGGAAGCATCGGCGACGTCATGCTCGCCGGGTGTCGTATGCAGCTCGGTCACGTTGAGCTGCGACAGCATTTGGGCGGCGGTATCGAACTCGGACGCCTTGGATAGATGGGTGATATCGCCCGTGTGAATCACCAGCGCCGGCTTTTTCGGCATGGCATTGACCATGGCGATCGTCCGGGTCAAGGTGCCCACGACGTCCGGATTGGCCTCCTTGTTGAAGCCGATATGGGTATCGCTGATCTGCAGGAACAGGGGCAGGCCTGCCTGGGCCGAACTGTCGGTGCCGCCAGCCTTGGCCAGCGCCAGGTCGATCGGGGTGAGTATTCCGGCGGAGAGGGTAAAAAGGGTCCCGGCTCCCCCGAAAGCCAGGCATTTCAGGGCGCCGCGGCGCGTCGGATTGAACAGATCTTTGCCAGTCACGTCGGTCTCCTCATTGCTGCTCGAGTTATTGCAGCTACAGGGGAGACTGCCGCTCACCGGGTTCTATTCGGCCCGGTGGACGTTTTGAGATATCTTGCCGTTCCGGGGAATAAAGCGCCGCTTCGGACGATCTAACTATAAATGGGCCCAGATGTGGATAACCGAGCGCAGCGATTCCGTGACTTGATCGAACCCTTACTGAACGACGCATACACGTTTGCGCGCTATCTGTCGCGCGACGCGTCCGCGGCGGAGGATATAGTGCAAGAGGCTTCCTTGCGTGCATTTCGGCACGTTGACTCATTGCGGAGTCACGAGCCTCGTGCCTGGCTGTTGAAGATCGTGCGTAACTGCTTTTATTCCTGGCGGGAAAAAATGGTGCAGGCGGGCCTGCAGTCGTTGGATGCGAATCTCTCCGCGGACGATGCAAACAGGGTGGAGGACGTCGATCAAACCGAGATGGATCTCGATCCGCAACGCATACTCGAGCGCACGGTGAAGCGTGACGCCGTGCGCGAGATGATCGAGGAATTGCCAGTGCAATTTCGCGAGGCATTGGTCCTGCGCGAGATGAACGACCTGTCTTATCGTGAGATCGCGGAGCTCACCGGTATGCCCATCGGCACCGTGATGTCACGGCTGGCACGCGCCCGCGACCTGTTGCGAAAGATGTGGCTCGAGCGCGCCAGCGCAGGAGTTCTGTTATGAATTGCTCGACAGTCGGTAGCTGGGTCGACGCGCTGTTGGATGGCGAGCTGGATCCGAAGAATGCCGCGGAGGTGGAGGCTCATCTCGAGGCGTGCACTGCGTGCAAACAGCGGTACGAGGCGAAACGGGCGCTGTCGTCCAACATGCGGCGGCTGGACCTGGGCTATACGGCTCCTGAGTCGCTGCGCAGGCGGATTACCGCAGGACTGGAGGTAGCACAGGCAGACTCGATGGAGCCGGGCTCGACGCGGCCGCGCCCCGCGAGTGCCGCCCCCGCGCAACGCGGGCCCGCTCGCTGGTTCGTGCTGGCTGGCTGGCCGGTCGCGTTGGCTGCGAGTGCGCTGTTAGCCAGTGTGTTGCTACAGCAGCGGTCGCAGGAAGCGGATGAGGTCGTCGCCGCGCATGTCCGCTCGCTCCTCGCCGATCACCTCAATGACGTGGTCTCCTCGAGCCATCACACCGTCAAACCCTGGTTCGCCGGCAAGATCAATTTCGCGCCACCCGTGCCGGATCTGTCATCGCAGGGGTTCGAGCTCGTCGGTGGCCGGCTCGACTATCTCGAGCACCAGCAGGTGGCCGCGCTCGTCTACCGCAAGCACGGCCATATCATCAATGTATTGGCGAGTCTGCCGGGTCGCGACACCGCCGGCCTTCCGCAGACCGCCCGGGTGCAGGGCTATTCGTTGCGCTCCTGGAAACAGGCGGGCCTGAACCTGGTCGCGGTCTCCGATATCGATCCTGTGGAGCTCGCCAACCTCGAGCAGGGCTTTGAGAAGCCCGTGGCCGCCGGCGGTGAGCCCCCGGGAAATCCCTGAGCCAACACCGGTTCTCAGGCAGGTTTGTGCCGCAGCAGGTGGCCGAGCAACAGGTCGAGGCCGCGTGTCCGCTTCTTCCGCTCGTGCATCACGAGGTAGAAGCGCCGTGTCAGGTTCGGTAACGCGGTGGGTGGTGCTACCAGCACTCCAGATTTCAGCAGGTCCTCGACCACGCAGCGTGACAGGCAGGTGATGCCGAGCCCGCTGGCGGCCGCGCGTTTGATGGCTTCCGGGTTGCCGAACTCGATGCCGGGGCGCAAGTGGTGCAGATGAGGGATCAACAGCTGGTTGATCATTTCACGCGTGCCCGAGCCTTCCTCGCGGAGCAGCCAGGTGGCCTTGCTCAAGGCCTCGAGCGAGATGCGCTTACTTCCGCGCGGCACTATGGGATCGCCCGCGGCAGCCACCACGACCAATTCGTCCTCGATCCAGGGTTGCACTGTCAAGTCGGGTTCGTGGCAGGGGCCTTCGATCAGTCCCAGGTCCAGCTCGAAAGCGGCCACCCGCGCTGCGATGACCTCGGTGTTGGCGATGGCCACCTGGACGTGCCAGTTCTGTCGCGCCGCCTCCGGCAGGCCCTCCCGGAAACCCGCCAGGATCGAAGGCAACAGGTAATTTCCGATAGTGGTGCTGGCGCCGATCCGCAGCGTGCCGATGTGCGCATCCCGATCGTGCGCCCAGCGCTCGATCCAACCCGCGCCATCGAGTAACGCCAGGGCTTGTGGCAACAACATGCGGCCGTTGTCATTGAGTTGCAGGCGTTTGCCAATGCGGTCGAACAATTGCAACTCCAGCAGGCGCTCCAGCTCGTTGAGGGCGGCACTCGTGGCGGACTGCGAAAGCGCGATGGCCGCGGCGGCTCCGGCCGTGCTGCCGCTTTCGGCTACCACACGAAAAATCTGCAGCTGTCGCAGGGTGAGTCGTAAGGCGTTCATGGCGGATAACCTATATAATAGGTTGATTGTACACGAATAATCCGTTGGATAGGTTGATGTGCAGGTCCTACAGTGCCCCTCATTCTGGTACAGAGGCACGTCGTGGAACCCACCCTCGCTCTCAGCAAGCTCTCGCAGCCCGCCCCGAGGCGTTTTTGGTCACCCTCCCTGCAGGACCGCCTCCGGCTGCTGCCGGGCCTGGCTCTAAGTGCGGGCTTAGCGGCGGTCGCGATCCGACTCGGCACGACCGGCTGGTTGCCGGCCCACGGAATGACCGCGCTCACGGTCGCCATCGTGCTGGGGATCCTGCTGGGCAACACCGTATATCCCTTCATTGCCGCGAGCAGCGGCGCGGGAGTTATTTTTTCCAAGCAAACCTTGCTGCGCGCGGGCGTCATTCTTTACGGCCTGCGGCTCACGCTGCACGACATCGGTCAGGTGGGC
>DATBCZ010000358.1:0-8246 GCA_036270175.1 Steroidobacteraceae bacterium
TACAAACGCTGGCCGCGGGTTTGATCGAGCCGGCGGATATAAAGGGGGAGCTCAGCGAATTGGTGCGCGGCTTGGTTCCCGGCCGCTCGGACCCCGCTGCCATCACCCTTTTCAAGAGCGTCGGCACCGCGATAGAGGACCTCGCCGCGGCGGAGCTGGCTGTCGAGGGCGCCATGGGTCGGGCGGCGGCCCCGGCCCTCACTCCCAACCCGTCTTAGAGTTATAGGGCATCGTGAATCCCAGCGCCTCGATCTCGTGGATCCGGCCGCCGCTGACTTTGAAGATGTGCGCGGCGGGGAGATCGAAGGGTTTGAAGGGCATGTCCACACTTTCGACCCCCGGGACGCCGACGATCTCGAGGGATTTCTCCTCCATGGGATGACGGAACTGCGACAGCCCGAACACCAGGCCGGTCTCCACGTCTGCGATCTCGACCCGGCGCGGCTCGATACGCTTGATATAACTCATCACCCGTGTATCGAGTTGGGCCGCGCAACCCATCGCGCCCATGGTGCCGCGACCGGGAGTCGCGGGGGGCGGGTTGCCAGTTGTCTGCATGCCGTTCTCGCGGCGCAGACAATCATCGGCGAACGGCGCTGCATGACCGTCACTGTTGACCAGCGCATCGTAATAGGACGCGCCGATCTTCAGGAGCTCTTCTCGTGAGCTGCGCTCCGCCGGCGGCACGACGGCGAGCAGGCCCGGGCGCGGCCACTGCAAGTTGGGGAGACTCGTCGGCCGAAATTGGCGCGCGACGAGATGCTCGGCTTCGGTGATCTGCCCTTTATGCAACTTCAGGCGCAGGCCGAGCTCCACGGTCTGGTCACCCTCCCGCATGACACCGATAAAGCCGACCTGCTGCGCGACAGGATCCGCTACGTAGATCCTGAAGGTCGAGGGAAGGGCGGTAGCCGTTTTCCAAAATCCATCCCCCGCGCGCAGGGGCACCGTGTTCTCGACAAACTTGAGGTTGGGTGCAAGTGGCACCCGTGACGGATCGTGAGCCACTAACGCCGCGAGGTAGGAATCAACCAGCGCGTTCAGGCAGGTACGGTCACAAGGGTCGGGCACCGCCTTGTGAGTCGCGCCCTGTGTCGTGCCCGGGGCCACTGCCTGCAGGGCCACCACCAGGGCGACCCGAAAAATCGTAGCCAGTCGTGTCATCGCGCTCCCCCCCGAAGCCAATGGATTTCTCAGCCAACCCCGTGAATGGTGGTCGGAAAAGCAATGGGCATCACACTCGAGAAGTGCGGGACATCGGCGACGAGCGTCGGGCCATGCTGCTTGCCAGCCGCGTCGAACGCCTTCTGGTCGTTGATGTAGATATTTACCGAGCCGATGTAGGGAGGCGCGCCCCCTGCCTGGCCGGTCGCGCCTTTGCGCAGCTCGAAGCGCTTGATGGCCTCCTTTCCATACAGTTTCATGATCAAGGGCATGTGGTGCGCCTTGTAGTACTCGACATCCCACCGCACCCCGTCGCTGTTCGGATAAACAATGGTGAGGCAGGTGTCACCGACTTTCATCGCACTCGCCGGCTCTCCCATCATGCCGTGCACCTCGTCGAACTGAATGGTGGGCTTCGAGTTGGTGAAATGGGGTACGTCCGCCTGCAGCGCCGTACCGTGCTTGGCGTTGTTCGCATTGAACGCCGCGAAATCCGCGATCCAGATGTTGACGGCAGCCGAGAATTTCAGTGGCGGCGGCGCACCCGCGGGCGGCGGTGTCGCGGGCGCCGGCAGCGGCGGCACCGTGCGCAATTCGAAGCGCTTAATGGAGCTTCCGTACAGGCTCATGATCAGCTTGAGGTGATGGTCCCGGTAATACTCCGGATCGAACTTGATGCCATCGCCAGCTGGATAAAGAATCGTCATGGCATGCACGTCTTTGCCACTCTCCTCGGCCCGCGCGCCTTTCGGTAAGGCCGCCCCAAACGCCCCCGCCAACACCCCAAGGGTCACGGCTGAGCCCGCGGTCTGCAGTACGGCCCGTCGGCTATGGAATTCAGACATGATCGGCACCCCCCTCGTTGTTGAAGGGATTCTAGGCTGATGTTCCCGGGGCCCGCACCACACCGGCGGCCGGTGGCTACCTGACGGTCATCGACCGGCTCGAGACGCGCCTAAACCTTCAACCCGATGGCGCGCATCAACTCGATCCCGTTGCTCTTGGTGACGACACCGTCGCGGAGGGTGAAGTCGAAGCGCATCTGCCCGTCGGACAGGTCATCCTGGAAATGCACGTTGCGCAACGTGCCGGGTGGAAGACCTCCGATATCGGTCAAGGCGAGGTCGTGGGTGCTGACGAGTCCGATCGCGCCCGCCGCCACGAAAGCGTGCACGATCCCTTCAGCGCCGGTGAGCCGATCCTTGGAGTTGGTTCCCTGCAGGAGCTCGTCCAGCAAAAACAGCAGCGACGGGCGGTGATCCAACAGGCCGTAAATCTCACGCAGGCGTGTGATTTCAGCATAGAACCGCGAGCTCCCCTCATGGAGCGAGTCGTTCACACGGATGCTGGCGCCGACCTGCAGAGGCGTGAGCCGCAGCGTCCGCGCGCGTACGGGCGCGCCGGCCATCGCCAGCACTGTATTGATTCCCACTGTTCGCAGCAGAGTGCTCTTGCCCGACATGTTCGAGCCGCTCACGAGGAGCATGCGCGTCGTCCCCTCGATGCTCAGACTGTTGCGAACACACTTCGCCGCGGGAATCAAAGGATGACCGAGCTCCACGGCGGCAAACACCGCCGCTCCCGCGACGAACTCCGGAAACGGATCCGCGGGATGCTCATAACTATAACCAGCCAGCGAGGAGAGCGCCTCGAACTCACCCAGCGCGTCCACCCATTCGCGAATGACCTTGCCGTGGGTGCCGCGCCAGCGCTCGGCCGCGAGGGCGACATGCAGGGAGTAGAGCAGCGGCACATCCAGCAAGCGCAAGATCGGATTGTTACGCGCATCGGCGAAATCGATGACCGTCGCGAGGCGCGCGATGGTCGCGGAAGCCGGGAGCGTGTGTGACGACAATCTGCGCACCAGGTCTTGCAAGGCGGGCGCGGCAAACTCGTTGCGCTCGATCCGCAGCAGCAGCGCCGTAAACAGCTTCAAATCGTGGAACGCGCTTTCCGTCCCGTAGATGGCGTCGCTCAGAGCGCGCTTCACGAAGTAGGCCAGCGCGGATTCCAGCAGCACGACGAGTATGAACGGCGTCGCGAACCCTTTGTAATGCCACACCAGGGCTGCCGCGAGCGCCGCAGCGGGCAGCAACAGCGCGCCCCCAAGAAGCCAATATCGCGACAACTGGTTGGGGGCTTCGGCCCAGGCCAACAGGGAGTCCGGATTCACTCCGACTTGCGAGTCCTCGCCGAGGACTGCCATTTCCTCTCTCAGGTCGAGCCGCTCACGCAAATCCGCGACGCTCGAGTGCCGCTCCTGAATCTCATCGGGCGGGGCGGGAGCCAGCAGCCAACGCGCCAGCGTGTCCTCTCCCATGCGGGTGCGCGCCACCGAGAGAAGCTCGAACAGACTTCCCTCGCCGAACAGATCGAGGTCCGCCGCGTAGATATGGTCGGTTGCGCCGAAGCGCTCACCCCGCTGTCCCAATCCTATCCACCGGTCCTCGAGGCGTGCGACGCCATGCCGGTAATAATCCACCGCCCGTTGGGCACTCACCCGTTTGCGGCGCACAAACGAGTGATAGAGCACCAACGCGACGAAAGCCGCCACCGGCACCAACAGCCAGACCGGCGCGAAGGCCCGCGCGAACAGCACGGCCCATGCAACTAGCAACGCCACGACACCAAGTACCAGCCGCAAGGTGCCGATGCGCTCGTGTGCCTTCGTGAGACGGGCGACGGCGGCTTCGCGAGCCGCCAACCGACGGCCGTATTCTTCGGAAACGGACATGGAAGACATCATCGCACGGCTGGCCGCCGTGCGAGTAACGGGCTTTATTCAGGATCGAACGCGGAACACACGCGCTCGAGAATGAATCGAACCTGCGTGGCTGCGGCTTCGGTGTCCTGTATATACAAACGCGTCAGCAACTCGCGGTGCGAAGTGGCGAGCGAGTCGAGGCTGTGCCCTTTCTCAGTCAGGCGGCGTAGGGCGATGCGGCCGCGGATGTCCCAGAGCAGGGAATCCCAGACATTCAGAAAAGTACGGTTCCCGCTACCTTGGACCATGCGGCGATGAAAGCGCAGCGCTGCGTCGATATAGCGCTCCGAATCATTCTCCTTCACGGCAGCATCCATTTCGACCACGTATTCCTCGAGGTCCGAGAGCAGTGCATCTGGGTAGGGTGCCGCCAACTTCACCGAGCGCATCTCGAGCATCGTGCGCAGCTCGTACGATTCGCGCATTTCCGCCCAATCGGCGCCACGCACGCGCGTGCCCCGGAAGCGCTCGTTCGTCACGAGACCCGACCCTTCCAACTCCCGGAGGGCCTCGCGGATCGGCGTCTGGCTCACATTGAATTCACGGGCGAGCGACAGCTCTTTGAGCTGGGTCCCCGCGGCGTACGTTCCATCAAGAATCCGCCCAACCAGTACATCGCGGATCCGATCCCGCATGCACGTGCGTTTGAGCACCCCCTCGCTTATTGTGTTCATAACTTGCTGATGCGCTCGCTGGTCCAGCCTCCACCCGTGGCGCGCACCAACGCGACGGCTGCGTTGAGCTGCAGGACCCTGGCGGAAATGGCATCGCGCTCCTCTTGCAGAGCCGCCGTGTGAGTTGTGGTGACCTCAACGTAGTCGGCGACCCCCGCGTCATAACGCTTGTCAGAATGACTGGCAGCGCTTTCCGCAGACTTCGAAGCCGCCTGGTCGGCAGCGACTTCATCGGCAAGGTGGTGCAGGTCCGCGAGGTTGTCCTCGACTTCCTGGTAGGCCGTCAGGGTCGTCTTGCGATAGTTAGCGACCGCTTCGTCATACGCCGCCCGCGCCTGTTGATTCACGGCCGACCGCGCGCCGAAATCGAGCAAGGGTACCGTGGCGGAGGGGCCAACGGACCAGATGTGGCTGGGTGCCTTGAACCATTGCGATCCGAGAAGGCTCTGAAAACCGGCTTCACCCGTCAGCGTGAAAACCGGAAACCACGCGGCGCGCGCCACACCGATCTGCGCATTCGCGGCCGCCATCGCCCGTTCGGCCCGCGCCACGTCAGGGCGTCTCTGCAGCAGTACGGAAGGCAACCCGCTGTCGATCGCAGGGACCGAACCGGCCAGCTCCGCTGGCTGGAGTCCGAACGTGGATGGCAACACACCTAGCAACACGGCAATCGCGTGTTCGAGCTGCGCGCGATCACGGCGTACCGAAGCCAGCTGCGCCCGGGCGCTCTGCCGTAAGGTATCCGCCTGATCCACATCCGTGGCCGCGGAGATGCCCTCGTCATAACGGTTCTTCGTCAGGTCGTAGGCACGATCGTAAACCTTGATCGTGTCCTCGAGCAGTACGATGGTGGTGTCGTCACCGCGCAGGCTGAAATAGTCGGTCGCCAGCTCCGCCTGTAACGACAGGGCGACGGCGGCGGCGTCCGCCTCACTGCTCTGTGCCTGCGCTTTCGCGGCATTGGCCGCACTGCGCAGCCGGCCGAACAGATCGATTTCCCAATTCAGATTGAGCCCGGCTATGAAGTTATTCGCGGTGACCGGCCTGTTGCCGTAGAAGCTGGACAACGGCCCCGTGGCGGAGCTGCGCGCTCGCGTGCCGGATGCGTTGAAATCAACCGTGGGAAACTCGTTGGACACATCCTGGCGCGCGATGGCGCGCGCCTGAACGAAGCGCGCGACCGCAGCCTGCAGGTCAGGGTTGGCGGTGTTGAGCTGGACTTCCAGCTCATTCAACTTCGGGTCCGTGAAGACCTCCCACCATTGGCCGCGCTGCTGCGCGTCGGCAGGCTGCGCCGGCATCCAATCACCGGCCTCCTTGAACTGGGCAACCTCCTCGGTCGCCGGCGGCTTGTAAGCAGGCGCCAGCGTACAGGCACCCAGCAGGCTCGCGGCTACGCCCGCAACAACCGCTGCTGAAAGAGCGCTCCGCTTCACGATTGCGCGACTCGGTCGGCTTTCGCCGGAGCTGCCACGTGGACCGGGACACCGTCCGTCAGCGAATCAGGCGGGGACAGGATGACGTTGTCATCCGCGTTGAGCCCGTGAACGATCTCTATGTCAGAGCCGTAGTCGCGGCCGACTTCCACGGTCTTCAACACCACGTGATTGTTCGCGTCCACGGTACCAACATGCAGCCCATCGCCCCGGAACAGCAGAACGTTCGCCGGCAGCTTGAAGGTCGGACCGGCCGCCCCCGGGGGCAGCTTGAAATGCACTTCGGCATAGGCACCCGGCAGCAGCTCGCCATTCTTGTTGTCGATGACCAGCTGCGCGAGCAATGTGCGGGTCGACGCATCGATGGCACTCGAAGTACTGTCGAGCGTGGCGGTGTAGGTTTTGCCCGGACGGTCCGGGAAAACCAGGTCGGCCTGCAGACCCGGCTTCATGCTGGCGGCATACGTCTGCGGAACGGTCACATACAGGCGCAGCCGATGCATGTCGGCAACCCGGAATAACGCCGGACCGGTGTTCTCACCAGCGGCAATGAGCTGGCCGATGTCGGTGTTCCTGGCGGTCACGACACCATCGAACGGGGCGACGATCTTCTCGAAGCCCGAAAGCTCCTTGAGTCTCTGCACGTTCGCGTGCGCGGACTGCATCTGCGCATCGCCCGACGCCGCCGACGCAATCTTCTCGTCGGCCTCCTGCTTGGACACGGAGTCGGAAGCCCGCAGATCGCGCCAGCGTTGCGCGGTCAGGTCAGCGATCTTCTGGTTGGCTTCGGCCGTGGCGAGGTCCGCCTGCGCCTGGCGCAGCTGCTGATCGATTTCGGGGGACTCGATCTCACCCAGTAACTGCCCCGCCTTGACCGGAGTGCCGATGTCGACCAGCCAGCGCTTCAGGTAGCCGCTGGTGCGCGCGTAAATCGGCGCCTCGTAGTTCGCCTGGATGTTACCCGGGAGCACGAGTTCGGCCAGATCCGACTGTGCGCCGGGCTTCGTCGTCGCGACGGTGACCACCGCCTGCGCCTCGGTGACCTCTTTGAGCTTCGCCGCCGCGAAATGTGCGGAGACGCCGGCCCAGAGGATGATGATGAGAGCCGCAACACCCACGAACACGGCCGCCCGGCCCAATCCCCGCGCGCTGCGTTTCGTCCCCGGGGGCGCCACCGCGCCCTCCGCTCCCAGTTCACGCGACCGTATCAGTTGGTCCATGATCGTCTCAGTTTGTTCGTTGGCAGTTAATAGTTACGACTTACCGGTGGCGCGGCGCTCAGGTCGCCGCGCTCGGTGTCAGAGATTGCTGGGGTGAGGGCTTCGTACCACGCCGCCCATGGATCGCGGCGAACACGGTGGGCACGAAGACCAGCGTCGCGACCGTTGCGAACAACAGGCCGCCGATCACGGCGCGGCCGAGCGGCGCGTTCTGCTCGCCACCGTCACCGAGGCCGATCGACATCGGCAACATACCGATGACCATCGCCAGCGCGGTCATCAACACCGGCCGGAAGCGGGTGAAGCCTGCATCGTGAGCCGCCTGCAGCGGCGTGGCGCCCTGATCGAGGCGGTCTCGAGCAAAACTCACCACCAGGATACTGTTGGCGGTCGCGACACCCATACACATAATGGCGCCGGTCAGAGCAGGCACGCTCAGCGTGGTATGGGTGATCAACAGTATCCAGGCGATGCCGGCCACGGCGGCCGGGAGTGCCGTGATGATGATGAAGGCATCGGTCCAGGACTGGAAGTTGATCACGATGAGCAGATACACCAGCACGATCGCGCCGATGAAACCGATCGCCAGCCCGGTGTACGACGCGGTCATGGTCTGCACCTGGCCGCGCACCGTGATGTGGGTGCCCTTCGGAAGCTTGCCGTCGAATTTGGCGATCGCAGCGTTGATGTCATCGTTGATCGCGCCAAGGTCGCGATCCTGCGCGGCACCGTAGATATCGATGATGTTCTGCGTGTCCCGGTGGAAGAGCACGGCGGGGCCCATGCCCCGGGTAATCGTCGCCAGGCCGCCGAGAATCTGCTGTTGGTTGGTCGCGGTGGTCACCGGCAGGTTCTGCAGGTCCTCCAGCGAGGTCATGCGGTACTGCGGCGCCTGCGAGACGAGCGGGTACTGCAACCCCGTATCGAAGTTCAACCAGAAGGTCGGTGCGATCTGCCCACTACCGGACAGCGTCAACAGCAGGTTGTT
>DATBCZ010000359.1:0-6104 GCA_036270175.1 Steroidobacteraceae bacterium
GCGTGCGGTCTGGGACGGCCAGAGGCACGTTCCGAAGGCCTACCACCTCCGCCTACCGATCGATGGGGAGAAATGGACGAGTGACATGCTGGCGCAACGGCTGAGTCCGTCCGAGATGTTTGCGGGACAGCCGCAACCCCGACACTACCGCGTGCAGAAGGGCGATACGATAGCTACCGTGGCCGGCGAGTACGGCATCTCTCCGGAGACCCTCGCGCGCCTGAATCGTATAAGGACGAGTGGGAAGCTGAAGGTGGGTCGTACGATCAACCTTCCGGAACAACAGGGCACGCCAGTCGTCGCCGCAATTACTCCCGCTCCGCCGGCTCCGCCGCCGTCGCCTGCCACACTCGGCGCTTCCAGTGCTCCTCCGGCTGCGATGCCTAGCGTGCCGGCCACCACGCCGGGTGTAGCGGCTCCGTCTGCCGCCACGGAAGCGGACGGCATCTACATCGTGAAGCGTGGCGAGTCCCTCGCGGATATCGCGTCCAAGGTTGGCCTCACCGAAGGACAGCTGCTCTCGCTCAACAATATTCGCAATCGCGATTTCATCTTCGAAGGCCAGCAACTGGCGATCAAATCGGGCGTGCAACCGCCCGCGCAGCAGCTTGCTTCGGCGACGGAGACCGGCGGCCGCAGCGGGGTCGTGGATCGGACGGGCGCCGGCGCCGTTGCGAGCCCGCCCACTGCGTCGAACAACTCTGGCGGTCCTGTCGGAACGGGCGCCGTCTCCGTTGCCGTGGCGGAGGAAGAAAGCAAGGAGGACGTCGCTGCCGCTGCCGCCCAGAAGAAGACGCTCGCGCGTGCTGAGAAATCGCAGCCGGTGTCGGCTGCGGAGGCTGAAGCCGTTGGACCGGCGCTTGGAGCAGCCGCCGACGACGCGCAGCAGAACGCAGACCCCACCGACTACTCGGTCTCGAAGGACGACACCGTCGTTGTGGCCACCGCGGAGACGTTAGGACACTACGCGGACTGGCTGCGCGTGACGGCGGTGCATCTGCGACAGCTGAACAAACTGGGTTACGGCAAACCGGTGATCGTCGGCCGCAAAGTCCACCTGGATTTCCACCGGGTGACGCATGAGGAGTTCGAGCAAAAGCGGCGTGAGTACCACCAGACGTTGCAGGCGAGCTATTTCGCCTCCCATCGCATTGTCGGTACCGAGGTCTACATCGCCAGGCGCGGGGACTCCATGTGGACCATCACCCAGCGCTTCGCGCAATTACCGGTGTGGCTGATCCAGCAGTACAACCCTGACCTGGATCTCGCGGACCTCCATCCCGGGACACAGATCGTGATGCCGAGAGTCGAGCCCGTCGTCGCTGGTGGAGGCGAGTAGTAGCGGGCCCACCTCGCCGGCATGCTTTTCGGCAGCCGTTTAATGGCTGCCGAATTCCTTCAATGGGATGAGGTCTTTGCCCTCGACCGTGAACCGTTGGGGCACCCCGTTTTCCCCATGGGTTTCGAGGGAGACACTCTGGGCGGTCGCGAGACAGTCCAGGCTGGCCTTTGGAAGTTGGAAGTACCACTGCATGTTCCACGGCACGGGCGGCGCGTAGGGAGCGCTCGCCAGGCCGATATGCGAGATGTCGCTGTCGAGCAGCGAGAGGGTCAGGACATGGCCATCGCAAATGAGCTGGGGCTGGAGATTCGCGCCCGGGATCGAAGGCGCCGACATCCAGAGATAAAGCGCGCGGGCACCCATTCGATTCGTCTCGAACGGTGCGATGAAAGCGAAGGGATTCCCCGTGGGTCCAGGAGCCCCTTCCCCGACGAGTTCCACCGGCTTATTGATGACGGTCAGTGTCGTCGCCGTGTCCGGATCCAATCGCTCGACGACCGGCTGCGACGTCGTCGCGCAGGCGCAGAGCGATAAAACCACCAGCGCTACCGAGATACTGCTGAGCTTCACGTATGGTCCCGGGTGGCGGGCTCTTAAGGGGCCGTTCCGCCTGATTATAGAACCCAAAGTGTGATGCACGGTCAAACTCTCGAACTCGCCTCGAGTTCCCCCGTCTGCTCCCGGCGACGGTGTGACGGATGTACATCGCCTGCCGCAACCCGAGCGCATATAATTCGTTTACTGCATAGCAAGTGCTTGTTTACTCGAAAGATGATGGTCCCTCTGCAGAGAGCCCTCGCTGCCTTGGTACTCACCTGCGCGGCCTTCAGCGCGCACGGTGATCCGCTTCCGCAGGCGGAGCGCGTTACGTTGCGCTCGGCAGAGAGCCTGCCGGCCGTCGATCGCCTCGTCGTGCATAAGACCGAGCGGCGTCTCGTCCTCATGCACGGAGAGACGGTGGTGCGGTCGTATAAGATCGCCCTCGGGGTGAATCCGGTCGGGCAAAAGGAGCGCGCTGGTGACTACCGCACCCCCGAGGGGCGGTACTTCCTCGTGCGCCGCAATCCGCGCAGCGACTACTTCCTCTCGATCCAGGTCTCCTATCCGAACGAGACCGACCTGAAACGCGCGCACAAGAATCACTGGGACGCCGGCGGATCGATCATGATCCACGGGCTTCCCAACCAGTTGAAGCACGCCCCGGCGTACTACGAGATCACCGACTGGACCGACGGCTGCATCGCCCTGTCGAACGCCGACATGGTGGAGGTCTGGCTGCTGACGCCGGATAACGCGCCGATCGATATCCTTCCGTAGCACAGCCTGCCGTAGGATACGTCTCCCAGGCGCCCCGCGCGGGCGCCCCACACAACTATTCGGGGAACCGCCTTTCGTGGACAGCAGTATCGTCGTTCCCGAATTCATCGATGCCCGCGTCGGCCCGCGAGGCAGCCTCGAGAACCTCTCACAGGCCGAGATTGGCAAACTCCTCGACTCGGGCCAGGGGGGCCTGTACCGCCTGTTCCGCCAATGCGCCCTCGCGGTTCTCAATAGCGGTGCCGGCGCCGACAACGACAACGCCAAGGAAATCTTCGACCGCTACCGGGATTTCGATATCGAGATCGTGCGGCATGCCTGGGGTATCAAACTCGAAGTGCACAACGCTCCGGCCTCCGCGTTCGTCGATGGCCAGATGATTCGCGGCATCAAGGAGCACCTGTTCGCGGTGCTGCGCGACGTGGTGTTTATTTCGAACGAGATCATCGACAGCGGTCGCTTCGATCTCAAGAATTCGGCTGCCATCACCAATGCCGTATTCCATGTGGTGCGTAACGCGCGCCTCCTCGACCACAAGGCACGGCCGAATCTCGTCGTATGCTGGGGCGGGCACTCCATCGGCAGCACCGAGTACCAGTACACGAAGAAAGTAGGCTACGAGATGGGCTTGCGTGCGCTCGATGTCTGCACCGGCTGCGGCCCTGGCGCCATGAAGGGACCGATGAAGGGTGCGACCATCGGACATGCGAAGCAGCGTATCGAGCACGGTCGTTACATTGGAATCACCGAGCCAGGGATCATCGCCTCGGAGCCGCCGAACCCGATCGTGAACCAGTTGTCGATCATGCCGGACATCGAGAAGCGCCTCGAAGCCTTTGTGCGGCTCGCGCACGGTATCGTCGTTTTCCCGGGCGGCGCCGGTACGGCGGAGGAAATCCTCTACCTCGTCGGCATCCTGCTGAATCCGGCCAACCGGGAGCAGCCTTTCCCCGTCGTGCTCACCGGTCCGCGCGAGAGCGCCGCGTACTTCGAGCACGTCAGCCGCTTCATCGTCGGCACTCTGGGCGAGGCGGCGCTGCGCCGCTTTACCGTCATCATCGACGATCCGGCAGAAGTCGGGCGGCACATGGTGCAGGGCATGGAGGCCGTGCGCGCATTCCGTAAACAACACAACGACTCCTACAACTTCAACTGGCTGCTGTCCATCCAGCCGGAATTCCAACAGCCGTTCGAAGTTACGCACGAGTCGATGCGTGCGCTGGAGTTGCATCGCGATCAACCGATGCACGATCTTGCGGCGAATCTGCGCCGTGCGTTTTCCGGCATAGTGACCGGTAACGTCAAGGAATACGGCGTCAAGGCGATCGATCGCTATGGCCCGTACGAGCTCGCGGGCGATGCCACGATCATGGGTCTGCTCGATGAACTGCTCGCTGCATTCGTGGCGCAGCGGCGCATGAAACTGCCGGGTACGGAGTATCGTCCGGTGTATCGTCTCGTCGCCTGAGACGTTCTACCTAACTTCTTGCATTACATAACGCCACGGCAATTTAACAACACGTGACGTTTTACCGAAGCTGCGTCGCACCGTATGTAATCGGCGACACGCGTGTGAAGCAGTTCCTGCCTCTGCAGCCCGAAGGCCGTAGGCTTGTGGAAATATTCAGGAGGCTCTTATGAGCTCTTCGGACAGAGGGCGCGGTGATGCGCCAGGCGCGCGACACGAGCCGGTACCTGCCGGCACCACACCACCGGGACCGGCCGATGCCGCAGACCCGTATTCGAATTGGCTCGATCGCATGCAGCGCGCCCGGGCGCGCCACGCGGCGATCACCAAGAATCTCTACACGTGGTCCAACTACAAGAATTGGGCCGACAAGATGCGTGACAACTGGGAAGACGAGGACCCGAACGCAAAGGGTGCCACTCCGCTGGTCAGCCCGAAGCCCCCGATTCCCAGGAAGTAACCGGCTCCCTTAGGGTGGCGCCGCACCCGCCGTGACTGCCTGCGGTTCCGCAGGCGACTTGCAAAGCTTCTCGTGGCGCTCCGCCATCGGCAGGCGGGCCAGCTCCCGCGCGGCGGCGTAGAAACGTGGCAGATCGTTATCCTGCTCGGCGAGCAGGCGCTCGAATCCCGGCACGCAATCGTAGTAATTCGCCTCGGACGCGAGTCGCGCGTTGTTCAAGCCTTCCTTGATCCACTCGTCGTACACCGTGGACTTCAAGCCCTGCCGCTTTTCGAGATCGCGTATTTCGTCGGTCAGCTTCTCGAACGCGGCTGCTTTCTGCGCGCGCATTTCTGCCGGGGGCGATCCGGAACCGTAGAGTCTCGCGAGCGCCGCACGAGTGCGATCAAACAGCGCGATGTACTCCCGCTCCCGAGTGCTGTCTTTGTGGAATCGTTGGATCCGATCCGCATGCCCGTTGAGTGTCAGCCAGCGCTGCAGCCCGGCGTTCTCCACGGTGGTCGCGAAGGCCTCGTTGAACTGCGTGTCATTTTTCACGTAGAGCAACTGATGCGCCAACTCGTGAAAGATGATCGCGGCGAGTTCGTCAGGCCCGTAAGGAAGCATCGTGCTCAACACCGGGTCCGCGAACTTACCTAACGTGGAGTAGGCGGGCACACCGTCGAGCGTCACGTCGAAGCCTCTCATTTCCAGGTCCGCCGCGAAGGTGCGCGCGCGCTTTTCCACAAAATAGCCGCGATACGCGACGCATCCCACGATGGGAAAGCACCACTGTTTCGGATGCACCGAGAATTCCGGCGCCGCAACCACATTCCAAACGACGTAGGACCGGTGGACGTCGGCGTAGGTCCGATAGCTCCGGTTGTCTGGAAGTTTGAGCTCACGCGAGGCGAATTGTCTCGCCGCGCTCACTTCAGTCAGGGTGTCGCGGAGTGTCTGAGGAGTATTCGGATCCGTCAGCACCTTGTCGATGGGCTTGCGGGCGTGCAGGACCTGCCACTGACCATGGGCCGCCTGCATCACATACAGCGTACCGCAACCGGGCAGGGTGGCCAGGAAAGTCAGGGCAAGCCACAGTCGTGTGGTGCGCAGCCCGGAATGGGCCAGCCAAAATCCGCGCTCCTCCGCGCAACGCATGAGCACTCTCGGGTAAAATTGCAGGTATGGAAGTCTACTTGGTTGGCGGCGCGGTTCGGGATCGCCTGCTCGGGCGCCCGGTGCGCGAGCGCGACTGGGTCGTCGTGGGCGCTCGTCCCGAGGAACTCGAGCGTGACGGCTACGAGCCTGTCGGGCGCGAATTCCCTGTATTTCTGCATCCGAAAACGCACGAGGAATACGCGCTTGCCCGCCGCGAGCGCAAAGTGGGTCTCGGCTATCGAGGTTTTACGACGCAGTTTGCCCCTGACGTGACTCTCGAGGACGATCTGCGCCGCCGCGATCTCACCATCAATGCAATGGCAGAGACGCCTTCGGGCGAAATCATCGATCCCTATGGTGGTCGCCGTGACCTGGAGGCG
>DATBCZ010000360.1:0-8684 GCA_036270175.1 Steroidobacteraceae bacterium
CTGGTGACACTGGTAAGGTCACGACCGTGAAAGAGGGCTACCCCGATGGCCCCGTGGCCGTCACTGTAGTCGGCACCACCGCGTATGTGCTCGAGGGCCAGCTTGCGGCGTTCATGGGTAGGCCTGGCGCCGGCACGGAACCGCCGCCGCCGAAGCCCTTCAGGGCGACCGCTGTGCAAGTCGGCAAACCTTAATACGCAGACGGGGCGCGTCCTACTGTCGGCCGGGCTCTCTCGAGGGAGTCCGGCCGACCGCTGACGAAGCCTGTCCGGCCGCGATCGTCTGTACTTTACTTCCCAGCGGCGTCGTTGGCCTTGTCAACCGCCTTGTCTTTCTCATCCTGAAGCTTGTCGCCCAGCGGCTCCGAGCCACCATTCTTGATGGTGTCGCCAACGTGGTCGACCTTTTCGCCAGCCCTCTCCAGCGGACCTTTCTTTTCGCAAGCCGTCACGCTGAGCGCCAAGGCGCAAACCAGCAGCGGCATCAAGCTCTTAGCTTTCATCAATCTTTCCCCTCATGGACTTTTGCTATGGCGATCAGCACCGTATTCTCCCTGCCGCGCCCTTCCCGGGGCGTCGGACAGTCGGCGGAACTGGTGCAGGACTTGTCTGATACTGCATAGCCGCCCACCCCCGGACCGTTGAGACCTGATGCCACCCGAAAGATCGCTTCGCATTCTCCTGTGGCTCGTGGCAACCGGCTTCTTCATGCAGACGCTGGACTCCACTATCGTCAATACCGCCCTCCCGGCCATGGCGGCCAGCTTGGGCGAGAAGCCGCTGAGCATGCAGTCCGTGGTCATTGCGTACGCATTAACCATGGCGATGCTGATTCCTGCTTCGGGATGGATCGCCGATCGCTACGGCCTGCGGCGGGCATTCATGACCGCCATCGTGACGTTCGTGATCGGCTCGATCCTGTGCGCGGCCTCACGCACCCTCTTCCAGCTCACAGCCGCCCGTGTCATCCAGGGCGCCGGCGGCGCGATGCTGTTGCCGGTCGGACGGCTCGCCGTGTTGCGTGCCTACCCGCGCGAAAAGCTTCTGCAGGCGATGAGCATCGTCGGCGTCCCCGGTATGGTGGGCCCGCTGGTGGGGCCGACCCTCGGCGGATGGCTGGTGCAGATTGCATCCTGGCACTGGATCTTTCTCATCAATATCCCGATCGGCATCGCCGGGGGCATCGCCACCGCGTTCCATATGCCGGAGGACCGGGTGCCACAGGTTCCCCGCTTCGATATCGCGGGCTACCTGCTGCTGGCGTTCGGAATGGTTGCGACGTCTTTTGCCCTCGACGGACTTTCCGAACTCAGCTTTCAGCACGCGACCGTATTGATTCTGTTGGTCTTCGGTCTGGCCGCCCTGGCGGCTTACTGGCTGAGGGCCGCCCAGCAACCGCACCCGCTCTTTCCACCGAAAATATTCGAAACCCACACGTTCAGCATCGGTCTGCTGGGAAACCTGTTTGCCCGGCTCGGCAGTGGCAGCATGCCTTTTCTCGTGCCGTTGCTACTGCAGGTGAGCCTGGGGTACACACCCTTCCACGCGGGCATGATGATGTTGCCCACCTCGGCCGCGGCGATCCTTTCGAAGCGGCTCGTCACGCCGCTCATCACGCGAGTGGGCTATCGCCGGATCCTCGTCATCAACACGATCCTCGTCGGGTTGGCGATGGCCACTTTCGCCCTCATCTCACCGCGGGAGCCGTTGTGGCTCACCATCATTCAACTCGCTTTCTTCGGCAGCGTGAACTCGCTGCAGTTCACTGCGATGAATACCGTGACCTTGAAGGATCTCAGCAACAATGAGGCCACTAGCGGTAACAGCCTGCTCTCCATGGTGCAGATGTTGTCCATGAGTCTCGGCGTCGCTGCGGCGGGCGGCCTGTTGGCAACCTTCGTCAGTGACTACGGTCACGGACGCGAGCTGTTCGCGTTCCACGCGACCTTCATCTGCGTGGGGCTGATGACGTCGGCGTCCGCCTGGATCTTCTGGCAACTCTCGGCGGACGTCGCTCCGGGGCACAAGACAGAGGAGCCGCCCGACCTGGGCTAGCCCTGCGCCAGCGCCGCACTCACGATCTTTTGCGCCTCGTCGATGAGCTGTTTCAGGTGATTCGCATCGCGGAAGCTTTCCGCGTAAATCTTGTAGATATCCTCCGTCCCTGACGGCCGCGCCGCGAACCAACCCTTTGCCGCGATCACCTTCAGACCGCCGATAGCGGCACCGTTCCCCGGTGCCGTGGTGAGAATCGACTGGATGGTCTCACCCGCAAGCTGTTTGGATTTCACCTGTTGTGGCGAGAGCTTCGCGAGCAGTTTCTTTTCGGCCGGTGTCGCGCGGGCGTCGACGCGATCGGAGAATGATTCGCCGAACTCGCGCGTCAGATCGCGGTACACCTCGCCGGGATCTTTCCCAACACGCGCCGTGATTTCGGCGGCCAACAGGGCGGGAATGAGTCCGTCCTTGTCGGTGGTCCACACCGCTCCATCCCTGCGCAGGAAGGTGGCGCCCGCGCTCTCTTCGCCGACGAAACCTAACGACCCGTCGATGAGCCCGTCCACGAACCACTTGAAGCCGACCGGCACCTCGTAGAGTTTGCGACCGAGTTTCGCGGTCACGCGATCGATCATCTGACTGCTGACGACGGTTTTGCCTACAGCGACTTGCTTGCCCCAGTTCGGGCGATTCTGGAACAGGTAGTACGCGGACACGGCGAGGTAGTGATTAGGCGGCAGCAGGCCCGTGCTGCGCGCCACGACGCCGTGCCGGTCATGATCGGTATCACAGCCGAAGGCGATATCGAATCGATCCTTCAGCCCGATGAGCCGCTGCATCGCCGACGGCGAGGACGGGTCCATGCGAATGCGGCCGTCCCAATCCACTGTCATGAAGCTGAAGGTCGGATCGACAACATCACTCACGACAGTGAGATCGAGGCCGTAGCGCTCTGCGATGGGCGCCCAGTAATGCACTCCGGCGCCGCCGAGCGGATCCACTCCAAGTCGGACCTTCGAATCGCGGATCGCCACCATGTCGATCACGTTGCCGAGATCGGCGACATAATTGTTCAGATAATCATGTCGGTGGGTCGTGGAGCTCTTCAAGGCCTTCTCGTACGGCACACGCCGCACGTCGCGCAAGCCCTGCGTCAGCAACTCGTTGGCCCGTGCTTCGATCCAGCCGGTCACGGTGGTGTCGGCCGGACCGCCGTTGGTTGGGTTGTATTTGAAGCCGCCGCTCTCCGGAGGATTGTGCGAGGGCGTGATGACGATACCGTCGGCCAATCCGCTCTTACGGCCCCGGTTGTAAGTCAGAATCGCGTGGGAGAGCGTCGGTGTCGGGGTGTACTCGTCTTTTTCCGCGAGCATGACTTCGACACCGTTCGCAGCCAGCACTTCGAGCGCGCTGGCAAGCGCCGGCACCGACAGAGCGTGCGTATCCATCCCGAGAAACAACGGACCGCCGGTCCCTTGCTTCTTGCGGTATTCGCAGATTCCCTGCGTGATGGCCAGGATGTGCCACTCGTTGAAAGCCGCGTCGAACGCGGAGCCGCGATGGCCCGAGGTTCCGAATGCGACGCGTTGACTGGGGATCGCGGGATCCGGTACCTCTTTGTAGTACGCCGTGATCAGCCGCGGCACATTGACGAGAATAGCGCGCGGCGCCGGTTTTCCAGCCAGGGGACTCAAACTCATAGCGACTACCTCCGAACTAACCTTCCCGCAAGCGACGTGCCTCGTAGGCACGCATGTGCGCCAGACAGATCTCGAGCACCGGGGCGCGCGTACCCCGGCCTCGTGCGAACAGATCACCAAGCACGTGCTCGTGTTCGGTCTTCCCATGACTCTCAACATCGCGCAACATCGATGCCGTCAGAGTGGAGCCCGGAGCCGTCAGCATCTTGCGGACTCGCTCGCCAATCACCGGGTGCGGGGCGTACCCGTTCTTTGCGGCTATGGCACTGCATTCCTCGAACAGGGCTAGGGCGATATCCGTACCGCCGGCCGTCGCGATGTCGCCGAGCGCGGCACGCATGAGGCAGGTAATGCCGGCCAACGTGGCAATGAACATCCACTTCTCCCACATATCCTGCAGGATGCGGGTGCTCAACTGCGCCTCGAACTTCGCGCCCGAGAGATTTTCGTTCACCGCCTCGATCCGCGCGCTGCGTGTGCCATCGAGCTCGCCGAAACCGAGCAGTTGCATCTCGTTGAGATGAATCACATGACCTTGCGCATCGAGAGTGCTGGAGATCTGGCATTGACCGCCAAGCACCGCGCCCGCTCCGAAGCGCTTCTTGAGGGTGTCGATGTGGGACTCGCCGTTCAGCATCGGCAGCACCATCGTCGCCGGTGCCACGGCCCGCGCGAATGAAGCCATCGCATTGTCGAGATCGTAGGATTTGCAGCTCAGCAGAACGAGATCAAAGGGCTCGCGCAGCGTCGCCTCGGTTACGATCTTCGGGGCCGCAATCTTCACATCGCCCTTGGGGCTGCGGACGAAAAGACCGCTCGTGAGCTGCTCTGCCCGTTTCGGACGGACCAGGAACGTGACGTCCCGACCGGCAGCCGCAAGGCGTGCACCGAAATAGCCCCCGATCGCTCCGGCTCCGACGACGAGAATTCGCATGAACGCTCCAGGTCACACTGCGCATCTCATTTGATTCTCGCTGAATCCGCTGCGACCCGCTAGAACGAATCACCGCCGGAACTCGTCAGATCCCGGCGTACCACTCGTAACCGCGATCTTCCCAGTAGCCGCCTTTCCCACGCGCAATATCCCGGAAGCTTTCGATCGCCTCGATGCGCATGACGTATTTCGCCATCTTGTAGCCCAACTGGCGCTCGACTCGCAGTCGCAGCGGTGCGCCGTGGCGTACGGTCAGCGGCCGATCGTTCATGTCGTACGCGAGCAGGGTCTGGGGATGCATCGCGTCGATGAGATCGATGGTCTCGTAATATTGCCCGGAGCCGTCCAATGTCAACTCCAGTGAGTCGGCGCAATAAAACGCAATGTAGCGGGCGTTTGATTTCAGGCGCGCCTGCTGGAGGACCGCGCTCAACCGCGCGCCGCTCCATTTGGCGATGCAACTCCAACCTTCCACGCAATCGTGGCGTGTGATCTGGGTGCGCGCTGCAATCCGGCGCAGCTCCAGCAGCGACAGCTCCAGTGGATTCTCAACCAGCCCGCTTACTTTGAGACGCCAATCGGTGAAGCCTGTCTGTACGTGTTTGTTGTACTCGTCAGTACCGGGGTCGGTGGTACCGTTCGCGCGAAACGCCGTCGAAATATCACTGGCGGAATATTCGGGAGCCAGTGCGTGACGCCCAAGTAGCAGGCGTTGCACGCCGCGTGTCAGTCCCTCGGCACTCTCCAGAGTGGCGTTAACTCCTTGCGACTGTGCAAGCTTGTTGCAAGCCGATAACGCGAGGCCACTCGCCGCGCCAAGGGCGCGCTGCAGCCAGCGACGCCGTCCGATGCGCGTGGCGACCATCACGACTGCCCCTTCTGAGTTCTGATTACAAACCATCCAGTCACCATGGAGCGCAGCTCCGTCAGCGGACCCGCCGCCATCACGGCGATGATATGAATGATGAAGAACAGCACCAGGGTCGACGCCGTCATGAAATGAATAGTACGCGCCGACTGACGGCCTCCAAACACCTCTACCAGGAAATGCAAGCGCGCATCCATTCCGGGCGACATGGTGAGACCCGTGGCGACCATGAGAGGCAGAAGACCGAACAGCACGACGAGGTAGCTGAGCTTCTGCAAGACGTTGTAGTCGCGGGCCTCTTCGCCGTGTGGGAAGCGTAGCCGCAGATGTTCCCGAATGGAGCCGCCAATGTGGCGCAACTGGTCTTTCGTGGGCGCGAGCACCTCGTTTACCCGACGGCTCGTCAGCGCGTAGATGACGTACAGCAGCCCGTTGAGAACAAACAGCCAGGCAAAGAAAAAATGCCAGCGCCGCCCGGCAGCCAGATCCTGCCACCCGGGAAGGGTCGCCCAGGAGGGAAAGGCCGGACCCTGCCCCGAGCCAAAGGCAACGAACGGGTCGCTGAACGTCGACGCGTTACCCCAGTACAACGCCGGATGTGCGTTGAGAATTTGCAGTCCGCTCAGTAGCAGGACGAGCAGGCACAGGGCGTTGAGCCAGTGGGTGATACGCACCGGGAGCGGATGCCGATAGACGGCGAGTCTGCCCTGGCCGAGGTTGCGATCCGGTGGGGTCATAGCTACATCGGCGGCACCGCGCCGTTCTCACCCACTGCGATACCGTTGGAACTCAATGCCCCGCCCGGATCCTTGCCCACGATCAGAAATGCCGGTGTTCCAGGCTTGGCAAGCGCGCGCTCCCCCGGCGTGATCTGCACAACCGGCACATTCGGCGGCACGGTGATCTGTCGCTCCCCATTGGGATAACTCACCTGCAACTGCCGTCCCTTGCCCGACGCGGTGACTTTTCCAACCGTCCCGTTGGTCATTTTCGAGCCTTGCTTCAAGTCCCAGTCATAGTGCCCCTCACCAGCCTTCACGCCCGGCGGAAACACGTGCACCTCCAGGGATCGCCCGGTGCCGTCCTTCTGTGGCATCTCCGCCGTTCCGATGAAACTTCCCGGCTGGATCGTATCCACGCTCACGGGCTTCAGAACCGAGACCTTCCAATCTTTCCCCAACGCGATTTTCTCACTCGCGCCATCAGCGAGCTTCAACGTCAGCGTGTCGCTCTCGATCGCGACAATCACCCCGCGCGCGACCCCCGGCGGGGCCTGTGCAAGCGCCGCCCAGGGAAGCAACAGAACCGCGACGGCCAGGACAAGTTTTGTTTTCATGCTGAGCCTGCTCAAGCGGCGTAGCGATCCGCCAGGGTTTGATACAACGGGGGCGAGAGAAGTTTTGAAATCGTAGTCGCGACCGCGGCCGTGATCATCAACGGGAGCACCATAGCATGCTGTGTAGTCATTTCCATCACGATGACGAGGGATGTGAGTGGAGCTTGCGTCACTCCCGCAAGATACCCACACATGCCAAGAATCGCGAAAGGTACGGCTGTGACATGACCGCTCAAATCCGCTACGAGTTGCCCTAACCCGGCCCCCACGGACAGTGACGGCGCCAGCAGGCCGGCGGGAACACCACTCAAGCTCGCGGCGAGCGTCGCCAATGCGCGAGTGGGCGCATAGAACCAGGGTAGGTGAACACCGTCCTCGAGAATCGAACGCGCCTCGGCGTAACCCGTTCCATAGGTCAATCCTCCCGACACGGCGCCGAGCAACGCTATCACCAGCCCGCAGAGCCCCGCGAACAACGCCGGCCGCCGCTCCCGCAGCTTACCCAGGAACCTGGGGAGGCCGCTCACTCCAACGAGAGTAAGCCGACTGAAAAACCCTCCGGCGAGCCCGCCCGCAAGGGCCACTAGAAATGTGCCGAGAGACACCGATTGCGCGGCCGTGCTGACGACCGGCTGTCCGAAGTAGGTGTAGTCGCCAACGATCGCAATCGCGACCACGCCGGAAAGCACGACGGCCGTCAGTGTCGCCCCGCTCGCGCGCTCCTCGAACGAACGTGACAACTCCTCGATCGCGAACACGATGCCAGCGAGCGGAGTGTTGAATGCCGCCGCCACGCCCGCGGCACCGCCCGCAAGAATCAGGGCGCGGCGTTGCGCACTCGTCCCTCCATGCGGCATCCAACGCCCAAACGCATGCGCAATCGCGGCACCCACATGCACTGTCGGGCCTTCTCGTCCTATGGAGCCGCCGCAAAACAATCCAACGCAGGCGAGGATCATTCGGCCCACGACGATATGTGGCTTGAGCAGGCGTAACCCTGTCTCTCCAGAATCCGGCTTTAACGCAAATATGGTCTGGGGAATGCCGCTGCCTTCGGCACCGCGGAAGTAGCGCCGCGTCAGCCAGGCGATGCAGAAGAAGCCAAGCGGCGCGAGGAACCAGGGCCACCAGGGAGAGATGACGAGGAGTCGGCGCAACCCCAGTTGTGCGACATCGGCCAGGCGCGCAAACGCCACCGCAACGACGCCTACGGCTACCGCCGCGCTCCACAATACGAATCGCGCCCGCCAGTGATGGACGGAAAGAACGGCACGCCCGGCGTTGCGGACGACGTCCCGGGTAGGTGGAAGTGCCAATTCAGGTTCGGGCGGGGAAGCCGAAGCAGTGCTGGGAGGGTCTGACTCGTTAACCATGGAACTCATTCAGTCGAGCCTCCGATTCTATGGGATCTGCGGCTGGAACAGAAATTCGCGTCGGAACATTCGCTTAGGCGCCACGTTATGAACTCATACGTGGATACAACTCACCAAAACGGTGAGAGGGGGAAGTGATGGGTCGTGGAATATTGTTGTGGCTGTTGGGTGTGCCGATCCCGGTCATCATCCTACTTGCCCTCATCTGGCACTGAGCCGCGGCTCCGGAGTCATCTTATGGATCGACTTGCTACAGAGCATCCGGCGACCTACGCCGCCGCTGATGCTCCAACTGTTGAAGCAGCCAAATCCGCCGTGTCATGGGCGGCGATCATCGCTGGCGCTGTCGTGGCGGCCGCGGTCTCGCTGATTCTGCTGGCACTGGCCTCGGGCCTGGGCCTCGCTTCGGTATCGCCCTGGCCTAACAGCGGCGTCTCGCTGACAACATTTTCGGTGATGACGGCGATCGGACTCAT
>DATBCZ010000361.1:0-4264 GCA_036270175.1 Steroidobacteraceae bacterium
CGGCGATCGATTTCTGCGAGGGCTTCCAACACCGTCCAGTGCGGATTCAGGTGGAGCATCGAGGTGAGCTCTATTACGAGGACCGCCCGGTGGGGGCGCGGATCCGCGAGCAGGTCGGTGAGTCGATCGGGTAACACGTGAGTTGGGTCGCCGCGCAGGCGGCAGAGGCCGATGAGGTAGGGATCGTTACCGAAGGCCACGGTGGTGTGGGTGTTGGATGAGGCGGAGCGCGACGCCGGTTGTTTGGTGGGCGTGGCCACGTGGACGACTGCTGGCGGGGCGGTGGCGCGGCCCGCGAGGATGGGAGTGCGGCCTGCCGCGGCTGCGAGGACGGGAGTGTGGCCTACCGAGGTGGGATCACCGGCTGGGAGGACGGGAGTCTGACCTGCTTGGGCGGGAGTTCCGCCCCAGAGCCAGAGCGTGCTTACGGGAAGCTCGCCTCGCCGGCGGCGCGTCTCATTGAGCGGATGTGCGTGCAGCCACATCTCCAGTTCCGCACCCAGGCGCTTGAGGGCTTTCGCGTCGTTCCCTTTGGGGAGCGATGCTTCGAGGTCGGCCACGAGCGCGCGCGCAGGCTCCGTTGTCGCGGCGGTTAATGTGGCGGGTCCTTGCATGAGGAAATCGCCGGCTGCCAGAGGCGTGAGGCGCAGGTCCGAGTCGCCGAACGTGCGATTGAAGTCTTGAGCGAAGCCTTCGAGATCCTCCGCGGGGAGACGCAGGATGCTGCGGCGATCGAGGTGCAGGCTGGTGAGGCCGGCGATTAGATGGACTGGCGTTGCGATCCACGCGGTGGAGTCGGGGGGACGTCCAGCGGCGGCTGCGGATACAACGCCCACCGCCGCGATCGCCCCCGGAGCAACATTCGCAAGATCGCCACGGCCCAGCCAGCGGGCGAGCCAGGCGCGCCAGCCGCCTTCGAGAGCGGTCCGCTCTCCGAAACGCGCGACGTGCTCGATACCGGGAAAGGCACCACTGCCGGGTCCGCCGGGCGGGGTGGTTTCGAGCTGGCCCTGGACGAGGCTGCGTGAGCGGCTCGACGGAGCTTGGGCGAGGTAGAGGTCTGAGATGACGATGACGATTTCGCGCACGGGCGGTATCGTACCCAGGATGAAGTTCACACTCGAAGCGAGTTCACGCGTCAACCTGATCCGGGGGTACTCGCCGCAGGAAATCCGGATCGGGGAGCATCGGCTGCACGCCAGTTGCATCGTGACGGCCGACACGCTGATATCGGAATGGGAGCCCGCGAGTTTCGCGGAGCTGGCGCCGGCACACCTGGAGGCGATCCTGGCGTTGAAGCCGGAGCTGGTGCTGTTAGGAACCGGACCAACGCAACGGTTTCCAGCCGCGACGATTCGCGCGGCGCTCACTGCGCGCGGCGTGGGACTCGAGGTGATGGATCTCGGCGCGGCCTGCCGCACCTTCAACGTTCTCGTGCAGGAAGAACGGCAGGTTGCCGCGGCGCTGTTTTTGAGCTGAGCCGCATCGCGCTGACTCGCGCGGCGACGTTGATATTTTTCTAACGGAGCCCGGCGGTCCCGCGCGAAGCGCGCGGGAAGCTATCCGGCAGAAGACACAAGGGGAGGAATATCAACCTACCGACAAACATCCGAAGCTGACAGACTCGAACGACTGCACTGATTATTTTTCTTCTTTCGACTTGTTGCTCTTGTTTCGACTCCCCTCCTCCCTGTGTCTTCTGCCGGACATCCTCGTCGGCTCTTTTCCTGTCGTCGCCAGACGACAGGGACGCATGTTAAACACGTCACAGATCACCGTGCAAGTGATTTACGCTGCAAAGAATTTCGACACTCTGGAAGGTCAAAAAGAGTGTGCGATTGTCGTTCGCAGACCTTGTTTTCGCTGCATTTCCGCGATATTTCGCCAGTCATCGCGACTTCACCGCAAAAGCCCGGACAATCATGATGTTACGAGACATAGGTAGAATCAGTCTCAGCATCTGCACAGCTTCAGGTGATGCCACCGAGCAGCGGCACAAATGCAACAGCACCGAGTGATTGACGCTCGACCCGTTGCTCCTTGCGGGTGAAACGGATGAGCTCCTGTTGGCCCTCGGGTCCGACAGGAACCAGCAACCGGCCGCCAACTTTCAGTTGCTTGATGAGCTCCTCCGGGACCACGAGAGGGGCAGCCGCAACCAAGATGCCGTCGAACGGCGCATGCGCCTTCCAGCCCAGTGTGCCGTCGCCGTAGCGGAATCTTACATTCCGAATCCCGAGCTCCTTGATGCGCTCCTTGGCACGGGTCACGAGAGGCTCCACGCGCTCAATCGTGTAGATCCGGTCGACGAGCGGAGCCAGCACCGCTGTCTGATAGCCGCAGCCGGTTCCGACTTCCAGGACGCTCGTCAGCGGACCACCTTCCAGCAATGCCTCGGTCATGCGCGCAACGATGTAAGGCTGCGAGATCGTCTGGCCAAATCCGATGGGCAGCGCCGTGTCTTCGTAGGCTCGAGTACCAAGCGCCTCGTCGACGAAGATATGACGTGGCACATTCCGGACACGATCGAGGACGGAGAGATTCGTGATGCCCTGATCTCTCAAACGCTGCACGAGCCGGTCACGCGTGCGCGCGGAGGTCATTCCGATTCCAGCGAAGCGCACGTCAGCCATTGATACCTTCCAACCAACTCTGCACGGCCGGCAACGCGGCGTGTCGGGTCAAATCAATCTGCAACGGGGTCACCGAAACGTAGTTCTCTGAAATGGTGGCGAAGTCGGTTCCGGGGCCGGCATCGTGCTCGGCGCCGGCGGGCCCGACCCAGTATACGGGGCGGCCGCGCGGATCCCGCGCGGGAATGATGGGCTCCGAGGGGTGGCGGTAGCCGAGTCGGCTCGAGCGAAAACCGCGCAGCTGCTCAAACGGCAAGTCCGGCACGTTGACGTTCAGGATGAGCGGGCCGTCGCGTTCGAGCGGCTTGCCTAGAAGTTGCGCGACGAGGAGCCGCGCGACCGCCGCACCGGTCTCGAAGTGACGGCCACTGCCTGGCGATGTGCACAGTGAGATGGCGATCGTGGGTAATCCCAGAAACCGACCTTCGATGGCCGCAGCGACCGTGCCCGAATACAGGACGTCATCGCCGAGATTGGGGCCGTCGTTCACACCGGAAACCACCATGTCATATTCGTGGTCGAAGTAACCGGAGACCGCGAGATGGACGCAATCAGTGGGCGTGCCCGGTACATAGTAAACACCGGGCTCTGCTTCGAACACGCGCAGGGGTACATCGAGGGTCAGCGAATTGCTGGCGCCACTGCGGTTACGGTCCGGAGCCATGACGGTCACCGTGACGTCGGCGAGCGTCGCGAGGGCGTCCCGCAGGCGGCGAATGCCCTCCGCGCGGAAGCCGTCGTCATTGCTTACCAGTATCTTCACAGGGGCGTGTATGGGCGCGTGGAGGCTCGTGAGGCGGCGACTATACTGGAACCACTTTCGGCGGAGGTAGCGTGAGCCCCACACCCGACGACGAAGATGATGTTCGGCTTTTCAGAGAGGCTGTACAGGATGTCAAACGGCTGCCGCGCCGTGAGACTCCCGAAGCGAGCCGGCGTCGGCCCGTGCCCGTCGCCCGCTTCAGTCGCGCGGATCGACACGCGGTATTGCTCGAAAGTCTCGACGGAGAAACGGGTGACCCGGAGCTGGCTGCCGGCGACGAGCTCGTCTACCACCGTGCCGGTGTCCAGATGCCGGTCCTGCGGAAGCTTCGCCGCGGCCAGTATCGCGTGCAGGCGGAGATTGATCTGCACGGGCTGACGGTCGCGGAGGCGAAGCTGGCCCTGCGGGACTTCCTCGCGGACTCGCTGGATCGGCAGCTTCGGTGTGTGCGGATCATCCACGGCAAAGGGCTGCGGTCCGGGCATCGGGGGCCGGTGCTCAAGGGGGCCGTGAGCTCGGTGCTGCGCCGGGTTGGGGCTGTGGTGGCGTATGTGTCGGCGCGGCAGGTGGATGGGGGGACGGGGGCGGTGTACGTGCTGCTGGCGGAGTAGCGCCGCCGCCGTAGTGGGCAAAATATTGCTCTGGCGTACTCGGCGGCGGGCTCGAGAGCTAGGGCCCGTCTTGGTCTTCATCGCCGAGGGCGTCGGAATCGATGAGTTCGCGTAGCACGGTGGTGGCGAAACTGCCGCGGGTCAGGCGAAAACGGATGACGAGGGAATTGGCGTCGGGGTCGCGCTGCCAATTGAGCTCGCGGACGGCAAGGCGGAGGGAGCGGCGCTCCTGGTCCATACCGGCTTCGGCGGTCAGG
>DATBCZ010000362.1:0-11674 GCA_036270175.1 Steroidobacteraceae bacterium
CCAGCAGCAGGCGCGCGAGGAGTTGGTGAAGCTTGCGCGCGCGTGCGCGATTAAAAATTGGGCCTTCACCGAGTGGCTGCACGGCAAGACGCTCGCGCCGCGGGGAATGCCGGGACAGTCGTGGAACGCGGCGGCCTATCTTATGGCGGAACGTGCGGTGGCGGAGGGAGGGGATCCGTTCTTCGCGTTGGGCAGAGATCGGTGATGCCGGCGTCGAGCGTCGCCAGGAACAGCCACCCGGCGAGAACCAACAGCCCGGCGAGTGCGCTGGCCGCCGCGGCAACGGCAAGCTCGCCATAGGGAGCTCGAAGGCTCGAAAGGTGCCACCGCCACCCCCTCCGCCGCCGCGGGCCTGAACCAGGACGCGCCCCCGGGAACGTGTCGAGCACGTCCACGTCCACACTACCGTCGAGAGGCCGCAGACTCCGCAGGCAATCTACCTGGCGCCACCTGGCCTCCAGCCGCGCAAAGGCGGCATGATGCCGCGCGTCCTTGCTCAGCCACCGCAGCCACAGCGACATCGTCGCCGCCGAAGGATCAGCCTCCAGCCTCACCAGCCACTCGGCGGCCTGCACTTCGTTGTCGAATGCCACTGGGGTACGGTTCAAGTCTGCGACTCGCCCTGATTTCCTCTGACCTCATCCCAATGGACGGCCCATGCGGGAATTTCCGCTACGGTTTGACCGCTTTCGGACCGTTATTGTACGATCGTCCAATAACGGCGGGCGCCGCTCCCCGCTGCAGTCACCCGGCCCCGTCCGATCTCTCGAGAAGACACCCATGAACGCTGCGACCCGTTTCGGACGATTGAGCACTGCCATTCCCGCAGGTGGCGAGGCGGAGGCGGAGGCGGAAGGCCATAGTCTGCCGGCCTGGATTTACCACGATCCGGAATTCTTCGAGCGCGAGAAGGCCGTTATTTTCCGCAAGAGCTGGCAGGTGGTGTGCCATGTCAGCGACGTGCCGCGCCCTGGAGACTTCCACTCGCTCGATTTCCTGGGTGAGTCGATCGTGGTCCTCCGCGGCGACGATGGCGAGGTTCGCGCCTTTCATAACGTGTGCCGTCATCGCGCCGCGCGGCTGCTCGATGGCTCGAAGGGCCACTGTGGGCGTCGCATCACTTGTCCGTACCACGCCTGGACCTATGGCCTGGATGGTCGCCTCGTGGGAGTGCCCGATCGTCAGGCATTTCCTGGCCTCGACACGGGAAGTCACGGACTTGCGCCTCTCGATCTCGAGGTATTCCTGGGGTTCATTTTCGTACGGCTCGAGCCCGGTTTGCCCAGCGTGCGCGAGATGGCGGCGCCCTACGCGGAGGAAATGGCGCTGTACCGCATGGAGGAACTGGTCCCGCAGGGACGTGTGTCACTCCGGCCGCGGCAAGTTAATTGGAAGAACGTTGGAGATAACTACTCCGATGGCCTGCACATCACTGTGGCTCATCCCGGTCTGACCCGACTGTTCGGCCGCAGCTACGGCGTCGAGGCGCAACCGTGGATCGACAAAATGTGGGGCTCGCTGCGCGAGGAGCCCTCGAGCAACTGGTCCGAGCGGATGTATCAGCGGACCTTGCCAGAAGTCGGACATTTGCCGCCCGAGCGGCAGCACCAATGGGTCTACTTCAAACTGTGGCCGAACGTGGCTTTCGACATCTACCCGGACCAGATCGACTTCATGCAGTTCCTGCCGGTGTCGCCCACCGAGACACTCATTCGTGAGATTGCCTACGTGCATCCGGATTCGCGCCGCGAGATGCGGGCCGCCCGCTACCTCAACTGGCGCATCAATCGCCGCGTGAGCATCGAGGATAAGGCGCTGATCGAGCGCGTGCAGACAGGCATGGCCTCCAGCAGCTACACCGTGGGGCCGTTGAGCGTGGGCGAGGTTTCCTTGCGCAGCTTCGGTCGGCGGATCCGGAGTTTGATTCCCGAGAGCCGCCAGTTGCGGGCGCCGGCGAAGGGGTGGAATCGTGAGTGATCCGGTAATCACGGGCGCGAGCAGCGACGCGCTGATCATTGGCGGGGGACACAACGGTTTGGTGTGCGCCGCCTATCTCGCGGGAGCGGGTTTGAAGGTCACGGTACTCGAGCAGCGCTCCGTGGTCGGCGGGGCCGCCGTCACCGAGGAGTTTCATCCCGGATTCCGCAATTCGGTCGCCGCCTACACGGTGTCGCTGTTGAATCCGAAGGTCATCCGTGACCTCGAGCTGCCCAAGTTCGGTTTGCGGGTCGTGGAGCGCAAACTCTCCAACTTCCTGCCCACCGATGACGGGCGTTATCTCATCGTGGGCGAGGGCCGCACCGCCGCCGAGGTCGCGAAATTCTCCCCGCGGGATGCAACACGCCTCGACGAGTACGGTGAGCGGCTCGGCACCGTGGCCGATGTGCTGCGCGACCTCGTGTTGGAAACTCCTCCCAACGCCGTCGCAGGCAGTTGGCGCCTGGCGTTGCCGGAGCTGCTGCGAGCGGCACAGGTGGGCGGTCGCCTGCGCAAGCTCGACATGAACATGCGCCGTGAAGTGCTCACCCTGTTCGCGACCTCCGCGGGTGACTACCTCGACGGTTGGTTCGAGAGCGATCCGATCAAAGCCGCCTACGGCTTCGACGGCATCGTGGGTAACTACGCGAGTCCCTACACCCCGGGCTCGGCATACGTTCTGCTCCACCATGTATTTGGCGAGGTGAACGGTAAGAAAGGCGCGTGGGGTCACGCCATCGGCGGTATGGGGGCTATAACCCAGGCGATGGCCAAATCGGCACAGGCGCGCGGCGCCGTGATCCGTGTCTCGACTCCCGTTCGCGAGGTCATCGTCGAGGGCAACCGGGCCGTCGGTGTCATCACCGAGAGCGGCGAGACGCTGCGTGCCGCGGCCGTGATTTCTAACCTCAATCCGAAGCTTCTGTATCAGAAGTTGATCGCGCCCGCGGCGCTGCCCGGGGAATTCCGCGACCGGATCGATCGTTGGCGTTGCGGCTCCGGGACTTTCCGCATGAACGTGGCGCTCAGCGAATTGCCCGACTTCACGTGTCTGCCCGGCAAGGCACTCGCGGACCATCATACGGCTGGCATCATCATCGCCCCGACCCTCTCGTACATGGAGCAGGCTTATTTCGATGCTCGCTCCGGCGGCTGGTCGCGCAAACCGATCGTGGAGGTCGTGATTCCCTCGACGCTCGACGACAGCCTGGCGCCCCCAGGCCAGCACGTGGCCAGCCTCTTTTGCCAGCACGTCGCACCGCAACTTCCCAACGGCGAGTCCTGGGATACTCACCGGGAAAAGGTCGCGGATCTGATGATCGAGACCGTCAACCAATACGCGCCGAATTTCAAAGCCGCGGTGCTCGGTCGGCAGATCAAGAGCCCGTTGGATCTCGAGCGCACCTTCGGTCTCATCGGCGGAGATATCTTCCACGGCGCCCTGACTCTCGACCAGATGTTTTCGGCGCGTCCCATGCTGGGATATGGCAACTACCGTGGACCCCTGCAGGGTCTGTATATGTGTGGCGCCGGCACCCATCCCGGCGGTGGTGTTACGGGCGCGCCCGGACATAACGCGGCACGTGAAATTATTGGCGATTTCCGCCGCCGCAGACTGCGCCGGGTGGCCTGAAGGACACGCCGCCCCTATTGGTCCAAGGTCCAATTGTCTGTTACGCGGTACCCCGCCGCTCTCCCAACGACATAACATTGGGGGACTTGACGCGCGTGTCTCTTAGGCGCAGCTTTCATGCGCCAAACCGATCCGTAGAATCCGTCGAACCGAGCCTGACAAGGAGCGCGTTGAAGGAGCAACGTTGATTGCGAATTAGCTACGTTGGGTTCGACACCACCGAGGAGAAGTTTATGAGCGCGCTGAAAATGGAACGAGGTCAGAGAGTGCGGGCAGGGGACGCGGTAGGGATGATCGACTGCGGCCAGGCGTCAAAGCGCACGAAGGGCACATCGATGTTGCTGTTCCTGGAAAATGGTATCCCGCCATTCGTTTGGCTCTATTTCCTGTGAGCTGACCCTTATTCCGATCCGTCAGCCATCCCCCGCCCCGAATCGCAGGGGCGGGGATGGCCTTCGCCGATATCAGCACAACCGATCGAGGGGTGATGATGGCGCGCTATGGGTTGGCCCAGCACGTCTTCGTATGCACGGACGAGGAATATGTCGTCGTCCTCGACGTGAAACAGGATCGTTATTTCACTCTCGAAGCCGCGCGGACCGCGGCATTGGGGCCGCTGATACCGGGTTGGCCCACGCCGCCGGCACGCGGCGGCTCGAGCGGCGGGCGGGAACTCGCGGCTGACGAGGCGGCCGCACCTCTGCTGCGGCAGGGTTGGCTGTTGGAATTGCCGGCCACGTCAAAGGAAGCGACGCCGGTGCACCTGACTTCGCCACAAACGGAGCTGCTCGGCGATGCGGCGACCGAAAGCTCCAGGATCGGCGTGCGCGCCGTGCTCAATTTTGTGTTTGCAGCGGTTTTCGCGAAATTATCGTTACGGCTCTGGCGTTTCGAGCGGTTGATTCGCAGGGTCGCCGCGCGTAAAGCCGCGCACATCGGCGGTGGCTCATTCGACGTCGCGCGTGCGCGTCAACTCGTCGATATCTTTGGACGGCTGCGCGTTTTTCTGTTTTCTCACAGGGAAGAGTGCCTGCACGATTCATTGGCATTGCTGGAGTTTCTCGCCCGATACGAGGTCTTGCCACGCTGGGTATTCGGGGTCCGGGCGCGACCGTTCGTCGCGCACTGTTGGGTACAGTACGAGGACATAGTCTTCAACGACACTGTTGAGCACGTCGCTAGCTACACCCCGATCATGGTGGTCTGAAAAGGACTGGCGTGTACCGATATCTGGCGCTGCTATGGAATCCGGCGGATGAATGCTCCAGACACCTCGCGCGCACTGTGGCGGAACGTGTGCAACGCGGACCATCACCGTCGCAATGGTCGTACGCCGTGGAATCCACTGGCGTGGCGATTTTTCACGCGGACCGGAATTCCGGAGCAGGCCATGCGTGTCTGTTGCCGCGGTCCGCCGGTGCAGTACTCGGAAAGATTTTCTCGCGGCACATCGATACGCCCGAATCCGCGGCCAACGTCACTTTCGACGAGGCCGAAGGCGCCCGAATCGTCGCGTCCGGGGGACGACGCCTGTTGGAGCAATATTGGGGACGATATGTCGCCATCGTGCGCAATGCCGTCACCGATGAGATCTGGGTACTACGCGACCCGACAGGCGGTTTCCCGTGCTGGTACGCGAGCCATGCGGGGATCGGTATCGTCTGCTCCGATGTCGAAGACTGTCGCGTGCTGGAGATTCCCCAGTTCACGGTGAATTGGAGCTATATAGCGGGTCTGGTCGCCCATGCCGGACTCCAGGTTCGGGACACCGCCCTGAACGAAGTGTCCGAGGTCCAGGCGGGAGAGCGCCTGCGGTTCTCCAGTGGCTCGTTGCAAAGATCGATGGAATGGAATCCCGTCGACATCGCTCATACCGCGCCGCTGGAGTCCGCCGATGAGGCGGTCGCTGCGCTGCGCGCGACGACCCTGGGCTGTGTGCGGGCGTGGGCTGCCTGTTACCCGGCAATAGTGCACAACCTGTCGGGCGGCCTGGATTCATCCATTGTGTTGAGCTGTCTGGTGACTCCGCCCGCGAGCCCACGGGTCACCTGTCTGAACTACTTCAGTAGCGGACCGAATGAGGACGAGCGCCACTACGCGCGCTTGATGGCGGGGCGTGCGGGTGTCGAGTTGGTGGAACGGGAGCTCGATCCAAGCACCGTACGCCTCGAGAATGTCCTGAAGGTGCGGTGCTCGGCGCGACCGTGGTTCTATATGTACGAGTTGCAGCACGGCTCGTTCGAAGCAGACCTGGCAGCACGATGCGGGGCGAACGCACTCTTCTCGGGGGCGGGCGGTGACAGCGTGTTTTATCAGGCACGGGCCGACTTCGCCGTGACCGACTATCTCTACAGCCATGGATTCGATCGCGGGCTGCTGCGCACCGCGATGGATGCGGCACGGATCGCGCGCAAATCAATCTGGTGGCTGCTCTGGCAGGCCGTTCGCAGTCGGGTCCTCGAGCCGCAATGGGATCCGATCTCAATGGCCAAGCCGTTGACGCGCACCATTGTTTCCGGTGATCTGGTGGAGGCGGCGAAACGCAACAAGAGGCTCACGCATCCCTTGCTGACGCCCGAGGTTACGCGCGGGGTCTCTCCCGGAATTTTGTGGCACGTCATGTCTCTTTCCATGGCGCCGGCCTACTACAGCTCGTTCGTGCGATCCGGCTACCCGGAACGGATCCTGCCATTGCTATCGCAGCCGCTCGTTGAGTTGTGCCTGCGAATCCCGACCTACGTGCTCATCAGAAGCGGGCGCGATCGTGCATTGGCGCGGCGCGCCTTTGCGGATGATTTGCCGGCGGAAATCGTCCGACGCTACGCCAAGGGACGCGCCGATCAACATTACCGCAACATACTCGATGCCAATCTACCGTTCGTGCGCGAGCTGCTGCTCGACGGGGTGTTGGTACAGAAGGGATTTCTCAACCGCGCCAATCTCGACCTCTATCTCACCCGAGACCGTTCGCCCGCCGATTTTCAGTACAACGAGATCCTGCAGGAGCATGTGTGTACCGAGGCGTGGCTGCGCGGCTGGGCTACCAGTTCTTCCGCAACTCCAGGCTGAGAAGGCGCCCGTAGGGGTTGGCGTTCTCCTGATCGTAACCTATGCCGACAATCTGGTTGTTGAGGAAGGGCGGGTCGACGTTGAAGACGTTGCGGGCATTGAGCTCGATCCGCGTGCCGCGCAACCACCAGTTAGAAGCCTCGGGAATATCGTAGCGGAGTTGCACGTCGATCGTGGTCCAGGAATCGATCCGGCGCGGTGGAGTGCTCGCGACATCGCGGTAGCCGTTGGCGTAGTTCGCAGCCACCTGCGCACGGAACCCCGCGAGCTCCCATCCCGCGGTAGCGCGCGTACGCAGGTTGATCGGCTCGTTCTCGGTGCTGAGCAGGGAAGTGAGCGAGGCGTCGGGGGTTTGTGCCTGCCTGAAGTGCAGCAGCCGGGTGCCGTTGAGATCCAACCTGAGTTGGCCGAGCGGCAGGGCCTGCTGATAGCGACTGTTGAAATCGATCCCGTCGGTCTCGAGGGTTGCCAGGTTGAGGACCCGCAGGTCCACGATGGCGCCCGGTGCGGAATTCAGGCAGGTGGCGGCCGGGCCCTGGAGGTAAGCTGCGTGAGTGCAAATGAAGCTGATCTCGCCGGCGCTGGGGTTGTGGGTCACGAGGGCGGCATAGGCGGGATCGGTGAGAATATTGGCCGTCAGCGTGGTCGACTGGATGCGGTTGGTGAACACCGTGTTGAAATACGTCAGTCCCAGCGTCAGTCCCGGCGTCACGGCGGGTGCGAAGTCGAGGCCCCCCGTCCAACTGCGCGCCCGTTCGGGTCGTACGGCTGCATTCCCGCCTTGCCACACCAGGGTGGAGGTGGCCCCGCCGGGCGCGGCCGGATTCGGTAACGGCACCGACTCCGCCTGATTATGGCTGGTGTCGAGATCGGACAGGGTCGGGGGCCGGATGGCTCGGGACCAGTTTCCCCGCAACGACAGATTTTTTGTCGGGGACCAGAGGACCCCCACCTTCGGCGTCGTGGCGTTGCCAAACGTGCTGTAGTTCTCGTAGCGCGCCGCCGCGGAAATTTCGAGATGCGCTATGCCAGGCACGTCATTGCTGTCGCTCACCACGGGCGCTACGAACTCGCCGAATGCGGATAGGACGCTGCGGCTGAGGTTGGCGTTCGAGGGGGGTGCAGCGGTAATCGTGGTTTGCGAGGCAGTGAAGAACTGGTTGCGTCGGTCCACTCCCACGGCGAGCTTCAACGGACCACCTGGAAGTTCGGCGATGGGCCCGTCGGCAATGAGATTGGCCGTCTGGAGCTGGGAATCGAGCCAGATTCTATAGCCCGTGCGGATCCCCTGCAGCGTGGCAGGGTTGGTGAACGATCCATCACCGAAAGGGTTCAACGCGGTCGCGGGATTGGGGTCGGCCAACGCGAGCTCTGCGGCCGTCAGGTCCACAAAGTTGTGGGTGACGTAGTTTTGCTTCTCGCGCACGAAGCTGCCGTACGCGCTGATGCTCCAGGACGCGCCGGGATCGAAGTCCAGGCCCAACGTCGCGTTCAGCGTGTCAACGCCAACGCTGCCGCGTGCCGGCCCCAGATCCTTGCCGAAGTTATAATTCACCAGGACGGGTCCCGGTATGCCCGTTGGATTGACGTAGAACGGATTTGTGGTGGGGACCACGAGGGTGGCGCCCGCACCGCTGAGGGTTTCAGCTGCATCTCGGTGCCCCAGCAACAAGTTGGTGAACACGTTCACCCGGTCGCCGAGTGCCTGTCGCAGGTTCGTGTACAAGCTCCAACGTTGCTGGCTGGGAATGATCTGGTTGCCGCCGGAGTAGGTGTTCTGCAGGTTCTGCGTTCCGGCGACGAGATCGGTCGCTGCCAGGTGCATGCCGTTCTGTCCGGCGGGAATGGCCCAGGTCTGACGAGTTGCCGGGCTGATAATGTTGCCCGGATTGGTAAGGTTGGTATCGAAGTTGCCGCCGCCGTAGGGGCGCAGGTCGCTCGCGGCGTAGGCGCGGTCGGCTGCGGGCAAAGCGCCGCGGCTGTAGAATTCGAAGGAAACCAACCCACTGCCGCTATCCCATGCGTTGCCCAAGGTCTGTGAGAAGAGATACTCCTGCAGGTCGCCGCGAGTGCCCGAGCCGCCGCGTGCGATGGTTTCGGCGCCTTTGAACCTCTGGCGGAGAACGAAGTTGACGACGCCGCCGACGGCATCCGCGCCGTAGGTTGCCGACGCGCTGTCGGGAAGGATGTCGATCCGCTCGACGGCACTCATG
The DNA here is from genome assembly GCA_036270175.1 of Steroidobacteraceae bacterium. Taxonomy (GTDB): domain Bacteria; phylum Pseudomonadota; class Gammaproteobacteria; order Steroidobacterales; family Steroidobacteraceae; genus 13-2-20CM-66-19. The sequence goes on from DATBCZ010000362.1 coordinate 8,893, forward strand.
GGAATGTTTTCGATGTCGACGAATTCGCCCTCGGTCCCGCTGGGCGCAACGCGCCGCCCGTCGATGAGAACCAGCGTCGCGCGTGCGCCTAATCCGCGGAGGTTCTCGCCGACGCCCAGGCCTGAATTGGTCTGGGCCTCCTGGCCAATGTAGGTGTCCTGGTTGGGGCCGCCGCCAAAAGTTTGCGGCAGGGTACTTAGGAAGTCCGCGGGCGTTGCGGCCCCGGTCGCTGCGATCTCCTCGCGGCTTGCACTGATGATCTCCTGTCCGACAGGGACTTTGTCACGGATATAGGTGCCGGTGATACGGACGACCTCCACAGCGTCGCCCGCCGCGTCAGCGGCGGTTCTGTTAGTTTTGGATCTTCCTCCGGCGGAGCGCTTCGCGGACTTGGGCTCGGTGGTCGATGGGTCGCTTTCCGCCGGAATCCGCTTCTGCATCACCGCCAGCGTGCGCTCGTTGACGAAGTCGAAATCGAGGTCGGTGTTAGCCAGCAGGCGGCGCAGCGCCTCGGCAGGTTGGAGGATGCCATTGAGCGGCTTGGTGGTGTGCCCCTTGACGACGTTGTAGTCGAACAGGAGCTGGAGGCGCGCCTGGCGGCTGAATTCCGTCAGCGTCGTGGTGGCATCGCCGCCTTCGATGTGAAATTCGACCGGTGGAGCCGCAGAATCCGCCGTCGCCGCGCGCACCAGCGCGGTGACCAGGAGACAGACCAAGAAGGTCCATACCCGGCACCATGTACGAAAATCCATTCGCACTACTTGTCGACCTGTATGCCACGTTCCGCCCCAGGGGGAGCGGACCTTCCTACGACCGTGGCGTTATCCGTGGGTCGCTACTTACCAATCGAATCACGTCATTGTCTCCCCGGACCGCGGGCATGCGTCGCACGCCGAAGTGTTTTTCGAGTGTTGCCGCGAAGCTTTCGGGGTCGTTGGCTTCGAAGCTGCCGCCGACCTTCATTTGAGCGATCGCGGGATCGGCGATGGCGAGATGCCGGCGGTTGTAGCGATTGAACTCGCGGACCGCTTCCGTCAGCGTCTCGCCGTCAAACGAGATGTTGCCCATCGTCCAGGCCAACTTGCGCGCCACATAGCCGGCCGCGTGCTGGCGGATGGCGAGGGAGCTGGGGCTGGCGGCGACACTTTCGTCGCTGCCCGCCTGGGGTGCCGAGTCGGTCAGAACCGGCGCCTCGGAGCCGGGCTCGGTCGTGCCCAGGGCGACGCGGCCTTCCGCGACCAGCACCTCGACACTGCGGTCCTCGTGGATACGAACCGAGAATGCCGTGCCCATCGCACACACGAGTGTCCGGGCAGCCTTGACATAAAAAGGCCGCAGCTTCTCGTGAGCGATAGTGAAGTACGCCTCCCCACGTATGAGCTCGCTGTCGCGGCGTGCATTCGCCAGCCGCACGCGCAGGCGGCTGTCGGTGTTCAGCAGGACCTGGCTTCGATCGGCCAGCACCGCTCGTCTATTGCCCCCGACTTCCGTCTCGAAGTAGGTCCACCGCCGATGCTCCGCGCTCAGCCAGCCGAGCATGCCCACCCCAGTCGTGGCGGCCGCGGTCGCTCCGACGAACATCAGCCATCGCCTCCGGTCGACGCGGTGTTGCGCTTGGGCGCCTTCGGACTCCAGGAGATCCAACAGGCCGTTCCCACTGTTCGGGCCATCGGCCGGCAATTGCGACAGCAGGTTCCGGTCGACCCGTCCGTCCGCCGGGCGCAGCAGCTTGAGTCGGTCGCAGTGAGTCCACGCGGTGCGCAGCCGGATGAAGGCCGCCTCGTGGCGCCGGTCGGCCTCGAGCCATTCCTGGAACTCGTCCCACATCTGCGGCGTCGCCTGTCCCTCGAGGCGGATCAGCCAGGCGGCGGCATCCGCTGGAGTGTCATTCCCCCCCGTCATGCGCCTGTCCCCGCCGCCTGAATCGCTCGAACAAGGTGGCCTGTCGCTCCGCAATCGGCTGATCGAACAGGGCTCGCGCGCAGTGGCGCGCGGCCTTGGTCAGCTGTTGCTCTACTGTGTTTTCCGAGATGTTCATCCGTGCCGCGATCTCTTTCTGGGAATAACCATAGACCTTCCGTAGTGTGAATACCTGGCGGCAGCGCTCGGGAAGCTCCTGCACCGCCTTGACGAGCAGCATCAGCTCCTGGTGACTGTTGACGATGGCGTCTATCTGGTCGCGCTCGTCGAGGATGTCCATGGCCTCCATGTCGGCCACCAGCTCGATCGGGACGACCTGTTTGTGTCGTAACCAGTCGAAGGCCACGTTGCGTGCCACCGTGAGCGAGAACGCGCGCACGGAGCGCACCTCCGGCTCACCGGATGCACCCGCGGTGAGGAGCCTCGCGTACGTTTCCTGCAACAGCTCCTCGACATCCGAGGTGTTGCGCGCATAGCGATACAGGCAGGCTCGCAAGACGCTTTCGAACTCGAGTGCCTGCACGAGATAGCGTTCTTCGGCTTTGGCCACGTCCCCTGATCCCGTCTTTCCCAATCCCTTTTCCCTTGGCGCCAGCTATTTAAGGCCTCGCACCTGGGCTGCCGGTTCCGTCCGTGTCTGTGCGCAGCGGTATTACGCACCTAACGCGTCGCAACTGCAACGAAAAAACGCGCTGCATCGCGGTGGCGATAAAAATGCATAACGGATTATTGCTCCGCGACCGTCTTACTACGCGCAAGGCAAAAAACGAACATACGATAGCCATGGTCTGCTCCTTGTCAGGATCGGTAAGGTGGCCATGGTGAGACGCCCGCTGCGGCCGATGGTCCGCAGCGGGCGTTT
>DATBCZ010000363.1:0-4401 GCA_036270175.1 Steroidobacteraceae bacterium
GTAGATCACCGGCACACCCGCGGCCCGTGCCGCCGCGATCATCTGCACCCACGCATCGAGCACGGGGCGCACCGGAGCCCTCCGCGCGGGATCCGACGGAGTTAGCGCGCGCCGGCAAACGTCGTAAGCGATCAGCGCCGCCCGATGCGTTCGGGTTCAGCCATCGCAACCTCCTCACATGAGGGAGAAGGGCACGAGCGTAACCGCTCACCGGGCGAAATCAATCGGCGGCTAGGGTCGGTTTCAGCTTCTGGTCAGCGTGCCTTCGATGGCCCCTTTCGGTGCAGCCCTGACCATGCACGGATACGGGTTATCGACCGCATCGAGTAGAAAGTTGCCCTGCCCCGCCATTTGGTCAGCCAGAGCGCCTCCCAAAAGGTCATGCCGCCGGGCGAGAGCTTCCGAAGACCTGCCGCGCCGTCGAGAGAATTTCGTCCGAGAGGACGGGATCCTCGACCGCGCGCGCGAGCGTCATTGCGCCAACAACTCCGGCGAGGGTGGTGATGGCCCGCCGACGCCGGGCGGCGGCGGTGCCTGTAAATAGGCCCGCGAGCCGCTCCAACACAGTGCGCACGTGGGACGTAACGCCGGAGCGAACTTCTTCGCCTCGGCGCGCCACATCTCCGCCCAACGCGGCCAGCACACAGCCATTCGCGCGATCTGCAAAATGGCTTTCGGACAGATAATCGGAAACAAAATCGGCGACATTTGTATTTCGGCTCTGCGATCCGGCGTTCTGTTCCGAGGCGCGCGCCACCGCCTCGGCCGCGAGATCTTCCTTGGATCTGAAATGCCCATAGAAGCCGCCATGGGTCAGGCCGGCCTCCTTCATGATGGCGTCGAGCCCAACGCCGTCGAACCCCCTCTCCCGGAACAAGCGCGAGGCCGTTGCCACAATCCGCGCTCGGTTCTCAGCTGCTTTCTCACGTGTTACGCGCATCACCGCCCGATCCCATCTGTGCAACACGCTGACCTAATATATGACGATCACCACGAATAGCCCCCTTAACCGCTGCGTTCCCCGCCCTACGGCCGAGATTGCGAACGAAGGTGTAGAAGGCGGGCGTGAAAAGGAGGCCGAAGCCGGTGACGCCCAGCATCCCAAACAACACCGCTGTGCCGAGCGATTGGCGCATTTCGGCACCGGCACCGGTTGCAACGGCAAGGGGTGCCACGCCCAGGATGAACGCGAAAGACGTCATTAGAATCGGGCGAAGCCGCGTGCGTGCGGCATGCACCGCGGCCTCACCGGGGGCCGCGCCGTCTTCCTCCTTCTGACGGGCGAATTCGACAATCAGGATCGCGTTTTTGGCGGCCAGACCGACAAGAACGACAAAGCCAATTTGGGCCAGGATGTCGATCGGTAAGCCGCGTGCGAGCAAACCGGTAACAGGCGCGAGAAGGCACATCGGCACGATCAGGACGATCGCCAGCGGGAGCTTCCAGCTCTCATATTGTGCGACCAAAACCAGAAACACGAAGAGTGCGGCGGCTCCGAAGACGAGAATAGTAGGGGTACCACGCTGCTGCTGTTGAAAAGCAAGCTCGGTCCATTCGAACGCAATACCCCTGGGGAGAACCTGATGAGCAAGCTCCTCCATGCGATGCAGTGCCGTGCCGGTGGCAACGCCCGGCGCCGCGACCCCCTGCACCTCTGCAGCGGGGAAAAGATTGTAGCGCGGCACGCGGTAAGGAACCGCAGTATGCCGCGGCAGTGCCACAGTCCCGATTGGCACCATCCCGCCGGACGCATTGCGTACCTTCAGCCGGGTCATGTCCTCGGGTGTACGCCTGAACTTCCCGTCAGCCTGGACGAAGACCTCGTAAGTTCTGCCGAGATAGTTGAAGTCGTTCACGTATTGCGAACCGAGATATACCTGCAGCGTGGAAAATACGTCGGTCGGCGTGAGGCCGACTTTTTCGGCTTTCACGCGGTCGATATCCGCATAGACCGAAGGGGACCCCGCGTTGAACAGCGTGAAAACTCCGGCGAAGCTCGGATCCTTGTTGGCCGCGTCGACCAGAGAATTTGCGGCGCGCACGAGCGCCTGCGAGCCGAGGTTTGCACGGTCCTCCAGCATCATCTTAAACCCGCCCGCAGTCCCGAGGCCCTGCACCGGTGGCGGTGGGATGGTCAGGACATAGGCGTCTTTGATCACCGACAGACGCCGGCGCAGGTCGGCCAAGACTGTGTTCGCCGTCACACCCGGAAGCTCGTGATTGTAAAGCGACGGCAAGCCGGAGAAGATCGTTGCCGCGTTCGAGGCGACCGTGAAGGTCGTGGCATCGAGACCGGCGAAGGGCGCTACGTGCTCGACGCCTTTCGCCCCCAGAATGATGTCGATACCGCGCTGGACGACCTTCTCGGTCCGGTACAAGGCGGCGCCGGGCGGAAGCTGAACAACATTGATCAGGTAGCCCTGGTCCTGCTCGGGGATGAAGCCGGTTGGCGTGCGCGCGAACTCGACACCAGCAACGCCAATCAGCCCGGCATAGGCCACCAGCACGATTGTGGCCGCGCGCAACAATCGACGCGTCAGGTTGCCGTAGCCGAAAGAGAGCCGGTCGAAGCCCCGATTGAAGCGCGCGAAGGCCCCGTGCAGCAGACGTCGCGCCAAACCGGTGCGTGACAGATCATGCTCATAATGCGCCTTGAAGAGCACGGCGCACAGGGCCGGGCTGAGCGTGAGTGAGACAAAGCAGGAGATGACCGTCGAGGCCGCAATCGTCACCGCGAACTGACGGAAGAACAGTCCGGAGATGCCAGCAAGGAAGGCAGACGGCACGAACACGGCGCAGAGCGTCAGTGCGATAGCTATCAACGCGCCGCCGACTTCGTCCATCGTTCGATGGGCCGCTTCAAGCGGGGGCATTCCAGAGCGCATATTGCGCTCGACGTTTTCGACGACGACGATCGCGTCGTCGACAACGATGCCGACCGCCAGCACGAGGCCAAACAGGGACAGGTTGTTCAGCGATATCCCAAATATAGTGAGGACCGTAAAGGTCCCGACAAGCGACACCGGAATTGCAACGACCGGAATGATCGTCGCGCGCCAGCTCTGCAGAAACAGAAACACCACCCCGACGACGAGCAGGATCGCGACAAAAATCGTGACGACAACCTCCTTGATCGACTTGGCAATGAAGACATTAGGGTCGTAAACGATTGTCGCGTCGACACCCGGCGGAAAATCTTTCTTCAGCTCCTCCATCTTCGACATAACTTCATGCTCGACCGCGAGCGAGTTTGCCCCGGGCTGGGCATAAACGACCAGGGCTGCCGCATTGCTGCGGTCCATATAGGCCGTGCTGCCGTAATCCGCGGCGCCGACCTCGACCCGACCGACATCGCGGACCCGAGTCACGCGCCCCCGGCTATCAGATTTTAGCACGATGTCCGCGAACTGCTCGGGCGTGGACAGCCGGCCGAGCGCTTCGACATTGATCTGGTAGGCTTCGTCACTCGGGGCTGGCGGCTGATTGAGGATGCCGGCCGAGACTTGCAAATTTTGTGCGCGGAGTGCGGCGAGCACTTCGCTGGCACTGAGGTTGTACGCCGCGACTCTGTCCGGATCGAGCCAGATGCGCATGGCGTATTGGCGGGCGCCCTGGAACTGGACATCGCCGACACCTTGCAGGCGTGCCAGCACGTCCTTCACATGCAAGGTTGCGTAGTTCGACAGGTACAGAGTGTCGCGCGATTCGTCCGGCGAGTAGAGGTGAACGGCCATAAGTATGCTGGGTATCGCCTTTCTGACCTGCACGCTCAGTCGCTGAACGTCCTCTGGCAGGCGCGACAACGCATCCTGCACGCGGTTCTGGGTCAGCATCTGCGCGATATTGAGGTCAGTGCCGATCTCGAACGTGACGGTAATCGTGAGATTGCCATCCCCGGTCGACTGACTGCTCATGTAGAGCATCTTCTCGACGCCGTTGATCTCTTGTTCGAGCGGCGTCGCGACGGTGCGCGCGACGGTCTCGGCAGATGCACCTGGATAGAACGCCGTCACCTTCACGGTCGGCGGGACAATTTCCGGATACTGTGCGACCGGGAGAATTGCGAGCGCGCCCAGCCCAAACAAGGTCACAAAGATGCTGAGCACAGTCGCGAAGCGCGGGTGATCAATAAAGAAATGTGTCAGGCGCATGTTGAGCGGCTCGGTCCTAGTTGTGGCCTTGCGCAGCGGCGTAGCGAATTGCGCGCTCCTCTGGTGCGACTTTGGACCCCGGTCTGGCGTATGGGATCCCCTCTATGATCACCTGGTCATTTGGCGACAGGCCGGAGCGGATCACGCGCAAGCCGCCGCGAATGGCGCCGATCTCGACTTGCTTGGGCACGACAGTGCCGTCCGCTGAGACAGTCATGACGAGGTGCTGGGACTGGTCGGGAAGGACTGC
>DATBCZ010000364.1:0-10739 GCA_036270175.1 Steroidobacteraceae bacterium
CGATCCCGAACAGCAGGGCGAATGTTGAGAGGCTGCTGCGCTGCTCGGCGTGTGCTTGCGCGGAGTTGGTGGGTGGGGAGCCGATGGGGGCGGAGTTGGTGGACGCGGAGCCGGCGGACCGGGCGCCGGTGGACGCTGAGCCCGCGGACACAGCGCGTGCTGGGAGCGGCTCCCGGTGGGGTAGATAGGCTCCCCCAAGAAGATAGATCGCAAGGCCTGCCAACATGCCGACGCCTGCCGCCGCGAATCCTACATGCCAGCCGTAGATCTCGCCGAGCGTGCCGCACACCAGGGGCGCCAGGAAGCCCCCCAGGTTGATACCCACGTAATAGACGTTGTAGGCGCGAGCGCGTCGCGGGTCGGTGGCTGCATACAAGTCGTTGATCTGGCTCGGCAGGCTGGGTAAGTACAGGCCATTACCCAAGGCGATCGTGGCGAGAGCCACGTAGAACAGGGCGTCGAAGGACATCATGAAATGTCCCGCGGCCATGGTAGCGGCACCCACGATCACCGCGCGCCGTTTGCCGAGCCAGCGATCCGCGATAATTCCGCCGAATATGGGCGTGAAATACGCTGCCGCCGTGTAGGCGCCGTAGATGAGGGACGACTTCTCCTGGCCTAACAGCAGCTCGCGGGTCATGTAATAGACCAGCAGCGCACGCATGCCATAGTAGGAGAACTGCTCCCACATCTGCGTCAGAAACAGGATCGTCAGGCCCCTGGGCTGGCCGAACCAGGTCGGCTGCGGCGGAGCGGCCGCGACCGTGTCGCTCATGCCGGCTGGGACGCCGGGCCGCCCCAAACATCGTCTCCGCACCAGATCTTGCCATCGGCGTACGTGGCGCCAGGGGTACGATCACGTTTGAGAAATGTGGGACCGTCGAGGTCGACTACGTCGCAAAGTTGCCCCACGACGAAGCCCGGAGCCATCGCCAGGCTCGTCCCGACCATGTTGCCGACCATGACTTTGAGTCCGAGCTCGCGCGCCCGGCGAGCCATGGCGAGCGCCTCCGTGAGGCCACCACATTTGTCGAGTTTGATGTTGACCACGTCGAAACGACCCGCGAGTCCGGGGATATCCGCGAGGCAGAGGGCGCTTTCGTCCGCGGCAATCGGTACTGGCGAGGCATACCCTTGCAGATCGGCTTCGTGTCCACGGGCCAACGGCTGCTCCAGCAAGGACACGTTGGCCTCGACCAATACGGGTATCAGGCTGTTGAGCGCGTCGATGCGATATCCCTGGTTGGCGTCCACACCGATCCAGGCACCGGGCCGTGCCGCACGTACGGCCCGCACCCGGGCCATATCGAGATCGAGCTCGCCTGTCAGTTTCAACTTCAAGGCGCGAGCGTGGAGATACTTACGGGCACCTGCCGCCATTGCCGCGGGTTCGTCCGCGCCCAAGGTAAAAGTCGTCACCAGGGGATCTGGCGCACGCAGGCCGGCGAGCTCCCAGACCATTCGTCCGGCGCGGGCTGCATCGAGCTCCCACAACGCGCAATCGACGGCGTTGCGCGCTCCGCCTGGGGGCAGCAACCGCTGTAGCGACTCGCGGTCGATGCCGCGCTCGATCTGGACGCGGTGGGCTTCTAGGGTCGCGACCATTTTCTGGGAGTCATCTTTCAGGTAGTACACCCCCGCCGCCTCGCCACGACCCTGGTGAGACCCGTCGCGAAGGGTCACTACGACGATGTCCTGTCGCTCGAATACGAATCCCGAGATCCGAAACGGGGCGGCCAGCTCCACCTGCTCCACGGCGACGCAGAGCTGCAAGGCGGCCATCAGTAGTTCACCCCGAGGCTGATCAGGTTGAATACGAAGGCAACCCACAGGACGAAAAACGCCGACAGACTCAGCACCACGCTCCAGGTCTTTGCCGGCCAGCGACGGGCACCGGTCCATACCGCCCGCAGGTTGACCAACATACAGACGAAACCGCCCAAGAACGCGATTATGCCGAACAGCTCGATCAGCCGGAGCAGCCCGTCGGTGCCGCCGCTCAACAGGGTGTTGCGTGTCAACATCATGCCGAGCAGGGAGGCCCAGGCGACGGTGGCCGCGACAAGCGCCGTTGCGCCAATTTTGCTGAGGCGGTATGCGCGTAGCGACGGCGGGTCCAGCGTCAACCGCGCACCGAATTGCCGCCGGGTGATGGCGGTGATTGGCCAGAACAGCACTGTCAGGAACAAGGCGGCGACACTGACGAAGAACACGGGCCGCAGCCAGCTACTGTTGCGATACCAGGCCGGGCGCTCGAACACCATGAAAGGGGAGGGCAGGTCGATACTGAAGCGGACGGCCTTCCCATCGACCACCTTGGCCCCGAGCCGCTCGTGGCTGTTCAAGTCGCGCCACACGAAGGGCGCAACCTCGACCCAATGCCGCGGCAGACCGTTCAATCCCGGGAAGGGAGCCAGCAGCCCCCCCTTGGCGTCGAGTCCCAACTGCGTCTGTCCAATGAGATCGAGGGCCGACATGAAGCTGCTGCGCGAGCCGCGCGAGTTCACCCAGCTTCCCTTCAGCAGCGCGGCGTGCGCGGCCGAAGTCTGCGCATCCACGAGCGCCTGCGGCTGCTTCTCAGGAAAATAGCGATCGGCGAAGTCCTGGAAGAGCGCCGTGCGCAGGCCGCCGGCGGCACCCTGTTTGCCCGGGCTGTTGAAGGAGACGTAGAAGCCGACCCCCTCGGCGAGGAACAGGTGTAGCGAGGTGTGGAAGTACTCGGTATCGCCGAGGTGGGCGATGACTTCGCGGCCGTTGATGTTAGTCTCGAAGAAGCCCAGCTCCATCCGGTTCAAGGGCGGTAACAGGGTGAGTGGGCTGTCATGCATCTGTCGGGCCGTCGCCGCCGACAGAATCCGCTTGCCGTTGTACTCGCCGTCCTGCAGGTGCGCGATCATGAAGTGCGCCATGTCTTCGGCGGGCGAGGCCAGGGAGCCGGCAGGCGCCGGCCCCACGATCTCGTACTTGCCCGGCTCGCCGGAGGCGACGCGGTAGCCCTTCGACATCAGCGGCACGAGCTGCGCCGGCAGCGGTTGACGGAAGCTCGAGTACTTCATGTCCAGGGGCTCGAAGATGTGTTTCTCGATATAGGCGTCGAACGATTCACCGGACACGCGCTGCACGATGTAGCCGGCGAGAGAGGCGCCGTAGTTGGAGTAGGCCTGCGTGGTGCCTGCGTCGAACACGCGCTCGGGCACCCATTGTTTCAACAGGACTTCGTACCCGGGAGCGTTGGGATCCTCCGATATGATGCCCTTGGCCTGCTCCTCGAAGCCCGCGGTGTGTTGCATGAGGTTGCGCATGGTGACGGGTTTGCCGTCGCGCGCCGGGATCTGGTAGTCGAGGTATTTGTTGATGTCGGCATCCAGGTCGATCTTGCCCAGCTCGACCTGTTGCATGACCGCGGTCCAGGTGAGCAGCTTGGAGACGGATCCGGGTCGGAAAAGCGTTTGTTTCGGGTCGACCGGCGTGCGCTGCGCGACATCCGAGAACCCAAAACCCCGCTCGGTCAGGATCTTCCCGTCTTTGACGACCGCGACGACAGCGCCCGCGATATCGCCAGTCTGGAGGGCATAAGGCATGTAACCATCGAGCCAGGCGTCGACGTCCGCGGCCGTCAATGCCACTGTTGCCGGGGCTGCTTGCGGCTCAGGCGGTGGGGTTTCCTGAGCACTCACGACGGTGGCGGCAAGCCCCAGGAAAATGGCAATGAGTCTTTTCATGACATACATAGGCGTCTCCGTGCGACTTATGCCAGACAGGCATCGACGAGTTGGTGGAATTCGGGGCCGCCGCGAATCGGATCGGCCACGGGCAGGCCTAACCGTCGCGCTTCGCTGGCCAGCAGCTTGCGCGCCGCCGCGGGCTCGAGCTTCGAGGTGTTCAGACTCACCCCGGCACAGCGGATGGCGGGGTTGGTGCGGCGTCCCAGCCGCAGGTTGAGATCGATCGTTTCCTCGATCGTGGGCAGGGGATATTCCGGATGACCCAGCACATGCTCGCGCCCGGCCTGGTGGCACACGACGAGCACATCGGGCTGGCTCCCATGCAGGAGCCCCAGCGACACCGCGCCATACGAGGGGTGGAAAAGAGATCCCTGTCCTTCGATGACATCCCAATGTTGTGGTGGAGCATCCGGGCTCAACATCTCGGCGGCTCCGGCCTCGAAGTCCGAGACCACGGCGTCCATGGGGATGCCACGGCCGGAGATCAGGATCCCTGTCTGTCCCGTGGCGCGAAAGTCGACGGCTAGCGCGCGCTCGCTGAACGCGCGCGCGATGGAGAGGGCACTGTATTTCTTACCCAGCGCGCAGTCGGTGCCGACTGTAAGAAGGCGCTTCCCGGTGCGCTTGCGTCCGCTCGCCACCGGTATGTTGGCTGGTGGCACGCGGACATCGATCAGTCGTCGTCCTAGTCGCTCGGCGGTCGTCCGTAGCGGCTCCACGTCGCGGAGCCGAGCATGCATGCCACATACGATGTCGAGCCCGGACTCCAGGGCTTCGAGCAACGACGGGAGCCAGTTTTCCTGGATGACCCCGCCGAAATTGGCTACACCAACTACCAGGCCACGTGCGCCGCGCTCACGGGCCTGCCTCGGGGTCATCCGCGGCAGGCCCGTCGTCACGGAACCGCCGCTACAGGACCATTCGCCGATGCAGCGTTCCGGTGCCCAGTCGCGCAGGCCGAAGGCGGTCTTGGCAAAAATCGGCTCGGTCGTATCGCCCAGGAACACCAGGTAGGGGTAAGGCAGTTCTGGCATCGTCATCCACCGTCTAACGATGACTGTCGAGGGGCTTGTCGAACGAGTAGCGCACCTCGACTCCCAGCTCGCGGGGTCGCAGCATGTAGACATAGCCTCCCTGGGTCGGATCGGCGGTCGAGGCGGCCGCGCGCTTATCAGTCAGATTGCGCGCGTAGAGATCGACTCCGATCTGCCGGTGTTGAATCGCCAGGCGTAGATTCGTCTGTCCGTAGCCGCCTTGCAGGTAGGGAGTGGCGGTCGCTCCAGTCCCAAACACGTAGTGGACGTCTCCCACGTACGTATAATCCGCCCGGGCATAGCCGTTCCAACTATTGCGCAACGGGAAGTTGTACTGCAGTCCGGCGCTCGCGTTCTCCTCGGGGGCGCCCGGTACGCGCTCGCCGATGATGTAACCAACGCCCGGGTTCACGCTGTCGAACTTGTTATAGACGTACGATGCGGTCAGGTTGGCGCTCCATGCCTTGGAAAGCCGCGCCGTCATTTCCAACTCGGCACCGTTGCCCGACGCATCGCCACCGTTGACCGTGCCGTTGAACCCGCAAGGTTGGGTGGCGGCGAGCTGCACCCCTTTCCATTTCTGGTGGAAGATTGCAGCATTGGCCCCGATCCGACCGTCGGCCCAGGTGGACTTCAACCCCATTTCGTAGGTCCACAATGAGTCGGGGTCCGTCAGTGGCACCACCCCGTCGGCTTTGGCTGTCGCGCCGCACGGACCGTTGGGATCGTACGCCAGTGTCTGGTTCAGCGTACCGCTGCGGAATCCGCGGGAGGCCTGCAGGTAGTAGGTCATATCCTGGTTGGCTTTGAAGCGGATATAGCCGGAAGGATTGAAGATGGAATTGTGACCGCCCACCGGGGGAGATGCGGCCTCGGTGCCGCCGACGAGCAGTCCCTCGGCCGCGGGACTGAGGGATTCCAGGTAATCCCTGAGATAGCGGCCACCGGCTCCGAGCGTCCACTGCGACGTGATGTTGTAGCTAGCTTCGGCAAAAACGGATTGTTGCCTCTGCTTTTGACCGGTCGTGGTGCCGATGGTCCGGATCGCGAAGGGCTGACCGAAGAGCACTTCGGGCAGACAGGTCGGGCAGGAATAGTCGGGCACGTATTGCCCGAGATCGAATGTTGTATTGGTGTAGAAATAACCCGCCAGCCACTGGAACGGCGCGTCGCCGCGGGATTGCGCGCGAAATTCCTGGGTGAACGACTCGCCTTTGCTGCGATCCTGTAAGGCCCATAGCTGTGGGCCCAGGCCTGCTGCGGCGGCGAGGAAGCCGATGTCTTCGTCCTGGTAGCGTTCGAGGCGCGTGTAGGCGGTGGCTGAAGTGAGCGAGACGGCGCTCCAGTCGTAACCGACCACGAACTGGCCAATGCGCTGTTCTTCCAACTGTTCGCCGCGCCCATAAAGGTCCAGGGGCCGCTGTATCACGTAGTCACCGTAGGCCGGTTGCGCGCCTGCCTCGGAATTCAAGCGGACTTCCTGGGCCACATAGCTCAGATCCAAGTGGAGTGAGTCGGTGGGTTTCCAGGTTATGGCGCCCCGTGCGCCCCACGTATCCTCTGAGTTGATGTCCTTGCGCGTGAAGGCGGCATGCCCCGGGATCACTAGCGTTCCGGCGGGCGCCCCGAATCCGGCGCTGTAGTCGAACGGCGCCGCCGCGGGAACCACGTTGTCCAGAAAGCCGGCGATGTGATCCTGGTAGGCGACCAACCGGGCAGCGAGCCTATCGCTGACGATCGGAAGGTTGATGACGCCCTCAAAATGCTCGCTGCCGTTGTCCGAATGCGCCGTGGACCAGCCGCGGGCGTCGACATTTACCTGGAAGTCGTTCAGATCCGGAGCGTTCGGCACTATGCGCAATACCCCGGCCAGCGAGTTGGCGCCGAACAGCGTGCCCTGCGGACCGCGCAACACCTCGACCCGATCGATGTCCACCAGGCGCAGGTTCGCGAAGCCGCCGTTGTTGGTAAGTACGCTAGTAACCGCTTCGCCGAAGTAAGTGGCCACCGGAAAACCCGAGCCGCCCTCGGCGACCAGGCCGCGGATGTAGATACGCGTACCGGCGCCAGGACCCAGGTCCTGCATGAACATGTTCGGGACGGTGTTGATGTAGTCGCTGTAGTTGGTGAAGCCGCGGGCCTCGATGTCTGCCGCCGTGATGGCGGTGATGGCGACCGGTACGTCCTGCAAGGCCTCGGATCGCTTCGTCGCGGTGACGACGATCTCCTCGAGCCGGACTGCGCCGCCTTTATCGTCCGTTTCCTGCGCGAGCGCCGCGGGGATCGAGATGATGGCGGCCGTGCAAAGCGAAACTTTCCCGGCCCACCGTCGGGTTGTGGTCGTCATGATTTTTTCTCCACCTGGTCGTTTGTGGTTGCCAGCTATCCCCGTCGTCGGTCCGCGCGTCGCCACGGCGTGCCGCCGCGCTCGCGGTCGAGACCGGCGCCCGTCTTCTTGTCTTATCTGGGCAAGTGTATTCCTGATTAGAGAATTAACAAGTGAAACTTTCTATTCAGCAAAATGTGGCGCGGTGGGGCGTGTCAGCGCCCAGCGGAGCCTTTGACCCCGGGGGCGCTCCCTGTATTCTTGTCCTCATGGACATGAAGGCTGATCGCCCCACACTGGGCCTGCTACTGCGGGACCTGCGCGCTCGTCAGGGGTGGACGCTGAAGGAAATGAGCGAACGGACCGGGATCCCGGTGTCGACGCTCTCGAAGGTGGAGCACGATCGCCTCACCCTCACTTATGACAAGCTCCTGCAGGTCAGCGAAGGGTTGAAAATTCCGTTGGCGGAGCTCTTCGCCGCTCCGGCCCGCAGCCCGCGCACCGATCCGGCAGTCACCGCGCGGCGCAGCCTGGGTCTTCTCGCGGACGCTGTTCGGGTCAACACCAAGAACTACGACTACTACTACATGTGCCCGGAGTTGCGGCAGAAGCGGATGATTCCGGTCATCGCGCGGATTCGTGCCAAAAGCCTGGCGGAGTTTGGTGACCTGGTGCAGCACTCCGGCGAGGAATATATCTATGTGCTCGAGGGTGCCATCGCCGTGCACACCGCGTTCTACGATCCCGTGATCCTCAAATCAGGCGAGTCGATCTATGTCGACAGCAACATGGGTCATGCTTATGTAGCCGAGGGCTGCGAGGAGGCCATGGTGCTCGGGGTCTGCTCGAGCGCGGAGGAAAGCCTGATGGAATCCTTGATGTCACTCCACGGGGATGGCGGCTAAATACTCAGCTGCGACTTGAATAAGCGCGCCTGCCGCCGGGAAATCTCCACTTCGGGACCTTCGCGCAACTGCACGTGCAGCCGCCCGTTCACGCCCATTTCAACACTTTCGATGCACTCGAGATTGATGACCTGTTGGCGGTTGGCACGGAAGAATCGCTTGGGATCGAGCCGCCGCTCAATCGATGCCAGGGGCCGCCCGAGCAAGGGGTGCCGCTTCCCCCATGACAATCGGACATAGTTGCCTTCCGAAGTCAGTAACCGCACCTCGCTCAGGGGGACGAACCAGCATTGTGACCCGTCACGGAGGAAAAGCTGGTGCAGGGGCGCGTCCGGCTGCGGCGCCGACGTCAGTGCGGCATTCTCATTCCTGACTCTCGCCAGCGCGGCCGCGAGGCGGGCCGGGTCAATCGGCTTCAGTAAGTAGTCGAGTGCGTTGACTTCGAATGCACGCACTGCGTGCTCATCGTGAGCGGTGGTAAAGATGACTTGTGGCACATGCTCCAGGCGCGTCAGCAGATCGAAACCCGAGCCGCCGGGCATTTGAATGTCCAGAAACAGCAGTGCTGGAGTAAGTGCTTCGATTTGCGGCGCAGCCTCCGCTATGTGGCCGCCCTCGCCAACGATCTCGATCCACGGGAAGTCGGCCAACAGCCGGCGTAATTCGCGGCGCGCGGGGGGTTCGTCATCGACAATGAGCGCTTTCATGGGGTCTGCGGAATTCGGATACGGGTCGTGGCCAGTGCCGGTTGCGACAAATCGAGTTCCAGGCTCGCCCTGGCGTCAAAGAGAAGGCGCATCCGCTCCTCGGCGTTGCGCAGGCCCGTGCCTTCTCGTGTCGGAGGGGATGAGGCGGGCGGGCGTGGATTCTCGACGGTCAGAACGAGCACGCCGCTTTCTAAAACAGCGCAGATTCGTAGCACCCCGCCTGCCGGCAGCTCCGCAATCCCATGTTTGATGGCGTTCTCGACCACGGTCTGCAATAACATGACGGGAATCTGCGCGTTACCGGCATCGGCAGCAACCTCACTCTCGATGGTGAGTCGCGCCTCGAATCGCATCTTTTCGATCTCGAGATAGTCGGCGACGATTTCGAGCTCTCGCGACAGCGACACCAGGTCATTCTGGCCGGCGCCCAAAGTATAGCGCAGCGTATTCGCGAGTCGGGTTACCGCACGCTGAGCTCGCGGTGGATCTTCGGCGATCAAAGAGCGGACAGTGTTGAGTGCGTTAAACAAGAAGTGGGGATTTAGTTGTGTCTTCAAGAGGCGCAATTCGGCCTGCTGCAAGGCTCTTGCCAGCTCGGACTGTCGCAGTGCTGCGTCCTTGCGCTGGCGTAGTCCGACGGTGGTGAAATAGATGGCCAGCCAGATCCCGAAGATGAGCGCCCAGTTCACCAGGTTCAACAATATGGTGATCAGGAGAGCAAGATCGAGGCCGAATGGCGCAGGCAGGTTTTCGAGATCGGACGCGGGATAGTGGAGCGCCGCTATCGACGTAAACGAAGTCGCCAGCGCGGGGGGCGTGGCTAAGGCAAAACTTGCCGCGAGGCACCGCCGGGCCAACATGCGTATGCCCAACGTGTTCCAGCAGTGGCGCCGCATGAAACTGCGCAGCCAGTGGGTGAGGCCCATGCCGGTAGCATTGAGAAGCACAAACGTTACGATGGCGTTTGCCCACGTGATGTGGTCCACCGTGACGGCCCCAAGTATTTCCATCAGGGTGTAGGCCCCCCATCCGCTTAACTGGCAGATCCAATAGATCAATTCCGCGTTGGACGAAGGCCCCGGCGGGCGAGCTGTGTTGGTCATCATGAGTGCACAGAATACCGCAGAATCTATGGCGGAGGGGCAATCAGTGGACGACGAGAACCGACCGTTCGCCACGTCATTTCGACCGTTCGACATGAATTGCGCATCACATGGCACCATTGCCATACGCTGTTGGCAACGCAGCGGAGTGTTTACCAAAGCGTCAGTCAACTAGAGGTTCCCATGCGTTCATCAGCATCGATTCTTGCTTGCGCGGCGCTCATGGCCATCTCGGCGGGTTCGTCGCGAGCGGCCACACCCTCGGATGTGCCGCCTATAGAGGCGCATTCGCTCACCGCTGCCGACGTGGGCGCGTGGCTCGACGGGTTCATGCCGGAAGCCCTATTGCAAGGTGATGTTGCCGGTGCGGTCGTTGTCGTGGTGAAGAACGGCGCAACAGTGGCCCAGGTTGGCTATGGGTATTCGGACGTCGAGTCGCACAAGCCTGTGGACGCGGAGCGCACTTTGTTCCGAGTCGGCTCAGTCTCCAAGCTTTTCACCTGGACGGCGGTCATGCAGTTGGTGGAGCAGGGCAAGCTCGATCTCGATACCGACGTCAATCGCTACCTGGACTTTTCGATTCCGACGCGCGACGGCAAACCGATCACGTTACGCAACATCATGACCCACACAGGCGGCTTCGAAGAGCGCCTCGTAGGTCTCATCGGCGTTGCAGGTGATGACGTTGCTCCACTGGGCGAATTTCTCAAACGCTACGTGCCGTCACGGATTTTTCCGCCCGGTGAAACTCCGGCTTACTCAAACTATGCCACGGCACTCGCGGGTTACATCGTCGCCCGCGCCTCGGGCCAGGCCTTTGATGATTACCTGGATCAGCACCTGTTCGGGCCACTGCAGATGCGCAACTCCACGTTTCGTCAGCCGTTGCCGGAACGGTTCAAGGCCGAACTCTCGCAGGCTTACGCCGTCGCGTCCTTG
>DATBCZ010000365.1:0-3357 GCA_036270175.1 Steroidobacteraceae bacterium
CTGGTGAATGTGTGGGGCGGCTTCTCCACCATGTGGTACACGGAACTGATCCACAATCGGCAGCTCCTGCAGGCGGCGCTCCTTTCCCTGGAAGTGGCCGTCACCGCCTCCACCGCTGCGGTGGTACTCGGCACGCTCGCCGCGGTCGCGCTCGTGCGGTTCACGAAGTTTCGCGGACGTCTCCTGCTCTCCGGCATGGTGAACGCGCCGCTGGTGATGCCGGAGATCATCACCGGCATCACGCAACTGTTGTTATTCGTATCGATGTTGCAGATGTTTGCGTGGCCCCATCGCGGCTTCACCACGATAGTCATTTCGCACGTGGTCTTCTGTACCGCCTATGCGACGATCACCATACAATCACGCCTGCAGAGCGCCGACCGGTCACTGGAGGAAGCCGCCATGGACCTCGGCTCCGGCCCCGCCCGCGCCTTCATCGAAATCACCCTGCCGATCATCGCGCCGGCGCTGCTCTCGAGCTGGCTGTTGAACTTCACGCTCTCGCTCGATGACCTGGTGATCTCGAGCTTCGTCTCCGGCCCGGGAGCGAGCACGCTCCCCATGGTGATCTATTCGAAAGTAAAGCTGGGAGTCAGCCCGGACATCAACGCACTCGCGAGCCTGATCATCTGCGGAGTCGGAGCGTGCGTCATCCTGGCCGGCTACCTCATGCGGCGGGCGGAGCGGCGGCGGGAGCAGGAGATGCATACCGCGGGTCATGCGCCGGGCGGCTGAAAATCTCCCGCACCAGGGGCTCGAAAAACTCCAGCGGCTTGATCGGATAGTCGGGATCGAACGACACCTGGTCCCAACGGGCACAGAACGACTCACAAGCGGCATACCACGGATGCCCCTTCAACCGATCGCGCGCATTCCGGTCCCCGCCCAGGTGATGAGCGTAGTAGTACGACTGCACCAAGCCGTGTTGCTCAACGATCCACGTCACCTCCGGTCGCACGTACGGCCGCAGAATACCCGCAGCGATTTCCGCGTGATTGTACGGAGCCAGCAGGTCGCCAATGTCGTGAATCAGGGCAGCAACCAACAACTCCTTATCGGCGCCGTCGGCATGAGCTCGCGTCGCAGCCTGCAGTGAATGCCCGAGCCGGCTGACCGGATAGCCCTCCAGCGAGTGATCGAGCCGCCGCAGCGCCTCCAACACATGATCGGGCAGCCGAACCGCATAATCGCGCTCCGACTCATCCAAAAGCAGGTAGTCCGCCCGCGTCCCGTCCTCCATGCGACGAAAACTCACCATAGCCTTCGTCATGCTCCAACCTCCTCCGCAACCGCGGCCAAGCGCCGCCGCAACACCCGGTACAGGCTGCGCGGGCCATCGATATCAATATAACAGCCCTGCAGATGCCGCAGCCCTTCCGCGGGATCGAAACCCGTACGCCCATGTAACAGGCGCCTATTGTCCATCATGAGCAGATCCCCCGTCTCCAGCAGGAACCGGATCTCGAACTGCGGTGACCGCAACAAGTGATCGAAGGCCCGGCGCGCCCGGTAATAGCCATCGAGTACCTCCGGCGACCCCAACGGCACGAAATCCAACCGCGGACTGAAATGCACCGCCAGCAGCCCCCCCGCCGCATCGAGCTCGATCGGCGGCGCGCTGGCGACGAGATCGGTCGCAGCGTCACGATAGCGGAACCTGACCGCGGTACGCGTCAACACCTCGAACGCCGCCTTATCGCGGACCCGCAAAGCCTCGGCCGCGGCAAAACCATCCACCAGCGTCGAAAGCCCCCCGGACGTCTCATTCGCCAGACAATGCAACAACTGCACCCCCGGAACGGGCCACCGGTAAGGATTATCGGTGTGTGGATCGAGCGGCAGCGACGTATAAGCCAAGTCCGTGGCCACAGGCTCCGAGCGCACCTCGAACAGCGAGCCGAAGTTGGTCTCGCGCGTAAAACCAAACATCGCGGCCACCTGGAACAGGGTACGGGGGACCGGCGGGACCCGCGCGAAGATGACGAAGCCGTATTCCAGGAAGTCGGTCACCCACCCCGCCAACTCGACGTCGCTGGGCTTCGAGCTCCAATCCGCGCGCGGAAAACTCTGCAAAGACCCATCCCACAGGCGAGGGGCCGGGATGTCATGCGCCCCTGGCGCGAGCGCCGCCTCGGTGAGAATGTCGTGCGCCAGGAAATTCGCCTCGTGACCATCACTGAAACGCACCCGGATGCGCCCCGGTTCCGGCTCCGACACCGCGCTCAGCGTCAGGTTCAGATCCAGATCGGAAGGATCGCCCAACCGTTGCCCGGTCCGCAGATCGAACGTTTCGGGATCGAGGCACCGCTCGCGCAGCCACAAAGGATGAACGGCGAAGCGCCGGCCGTCACCCAGGTCGATAGTCAGCTCGGTCGCGGAGGTAATGTGCAGACGTGACATGGTGGAGTTACTTCGCTGTTTTTATCCGGGTCCAGGTGCGTGTACGGATCCGCTCGAGCGCCGGCGCCACTTCCGCCGATTCGTACAATCGCGCCTCGACTTCCGGCGTCGGATAGACCGACGGGTCGTTGAGAATTTGTGGATCCACGTAGGCGTTGGCCGCCAGGTTGTCGTTCGCGTAATGGATGTAGTTCGTAACCGCCGCGATCACCTGCGGCTGCAACAGGAACTCGAGAAACTGGTGTGCCGCCTGCGGATGGGGCGCGCCGGCCGGAATCAGCAGTGCATCGAAAGAGCCGCCGGCGCCCTCTTTCGGCACCGTGAAGGCGAGATTCACCCCCACCCCGGCAGCCTTGGCGCGGGCGCGCGCCGCAGCGTAGTCGCCGGACCACGACATGGAGATACAGAATTCCTTGTTGGCGAGACCGTTCATGTACTCGGTGGAATCGAACGCCCGAACATACGGTCGCACCGCGAGAATGAGTTGCTGCGCACGCTGATAATCCTCCTTGCGCGTCGTGTTCGGGTCGAGGTGCAGGTAGTTGAGCGCGAGCTGCAGAACGTCCTCGGCGGAATCCAGGAGGGTCACCCCACAATCGGCAAAACGCGCAATGATTTCCGGCTTGAAAAGCATATCGAGACTGTCAAGCGGCGCGTCCGGCATGCGCGCCTTGACCAGGTCGACGTTGTAGGCGAAACCGTTCACATGCCGCAGGTACGGCATGGCATACCGGTTACCGGGGTCCGACTCGGCCTCGATCGCCAGGACATGCGGATCGAGATTTTTCCAGCTCGGCAGCTGCGCGCGATCCAGCGGCTGGTAGATACCGGCCTTGATCTGGCGGCTGAAATAGTCTGTCGAGGTACTGACGATGTCGTAGCCCGAATCACCTGCCATCATCTTCGCCTCGAGTGTCTCGTCGGCGTCGTAAATGTCGTAGACGACCTTGATACCGG
>DATBCZ010000366.1:0-7347 GCA_036270175.1 Steroidobacteraceae bacterium
CGCGGGCGACGCCGTCCTTCGCGAAGTCGCGCGTCGTATCGATAATGAGATGCGGACGAGTGATACGGGCGCCCGCTTCGGCGGCGACGAGTTCGCTATCGTCCTCGCGCAGGGGAGCTTTGATGACGGCGAGCGCGTGGCCAACCGCGTTCTACGCGCCGTAAGCAGTCAGCCGATCAAGATAGGCGCCCAAGTGACCGAGACCGTGACGCTGTCGATAGGCGTGGCCGCCGCCGCACCGGGGCCTGAAGTGAGAGATCACAAGCTGCTGGCGGAGCGCCTGATAGCGGAAGCGGACGCCGCCCTCTATCGCGCCAAAAGCGCGGGCCGAAACCGCGTCGCTACTTCGCAGAACATCGTCGCTTAAAACGAGGCTCGCCCCCGTCCTCTCAACAGCACGATAAACAACGGCGCTCCAACAAGCGCCATGATGGCCCCCACCGGCAGTTGCCGTGGGGCCGCGATCGTTCTTGCGACGAGATCAGCTAACGCCAGCAATGTCCCGCCTAACAACGCGGATGCCGGTGCGACGACGCGATGATCACTGGTGCGGAATGTCAGCCGTACGGCATGCGGAGTAATCAGTCCTACGAATCCAACCGTACCGGCGCTCACGACGGCGATGGCCGTCAGGACCGCGCACGCGAAGAAGAGCAGTGACCGCCAGGCCTCGAGCTCCAACCCGACACTCCGCGCGCGCAGCTCTCCCGCAGCGAGTACGTTGAGTGGGCGTCCGATCGCGAGCGCCACGACTATCGCGGCTAGGGCTGCCAAAGCGCTCGTCCAGGGACTGAACGCCCACTCCAGGTCTCCCGCGAGCCAGAACACCATCCCGCGCACGCGCGTCGAGTCGGCCAAGGCCAGCAGAACGCTGATAACAGCGCCGCAGGCGCTGGCGAGCACAACCCCAGTCAACAGCAGGCGGGGCGTGCCGCCGCCACGTGCGAGGAAATACACGATCGTGACGGCACCGAGCGCCCCGACGACCGCGGCAAACTGCACTGAGACGGCTGCGGCTCCCGCAATCATGGCGAGCAACGCGCCTATCGCGGCGCCTCCCGAGACGCCCAGGACGTACGGGTCGGCCAGAGGGTTGCGAAATAAGGCCTGCAGAAGTACTCCCGCCAGAGCGAGCAGACTTCCGACGCCGAATGCCGCAAGAACCCGCGGCAATCGCACGATGGTCAGCACGTTACGGGCCGCGTCGTCACCGCTACCGAACAGGGCGCCGGCAACCCTGCGTGCCCCGATCCCCGAGCTTCCCACGAGAAGCGACGCGAAAAACACCGCCGCCGCCAGCACAAAGAGCCCAGCGAGCCCCCTCCAAGCGGCCACCTTCGAGTTCAACATCCCTCAAAGATAGAAGCTAGTCATCGCTCACGACAAGCACGCTTGTGGCAGACTTCAAACGATGGGACGAATTAGACGCCTCTTCGTTCGGCGCGCAGGGTGCGAGGTTCAGGCTTGCGGCGCGCGTGTTGCGCGCTCACAAGCGGCAGAGGTGGCCGATAGGCCCTCAGGTTGGTCGTCTCGACCCGCAGGAAAGTTGGGCGCAGCCCTAAAATGAGCGACGTCATTGATTCGGACGGGTTTCGCGCGAACGTCGGCATCGTCCTGATGCGTGGCGAGGGTGAGGTGTTTCTCGGCCGCCGCACCGGTGGTCGCGGTTGGCAGTTTCCCCAGGGCGGTGTGCGTTTCGGAGAGCAACTCGAGGAGGCCGCGCTCCGCGAGCTCCACGAGGAGATCGGGGTGTCGCGTACTGACGTCGAACTTGTCGGACGTACCACCCGCTGGTTGCGGTACCGGCTTCCCGCCCGTTACATTCGCCGCAATCAGCGCCCGGTGTGCATTGGACAGAAGCAACGGTGGTTCCTGCTGCGGCTGAAGCGCGCCGATGTGGAGTTCGACTTTGGCCAGACCAATGAGCCCGAATTCGACCAGTGGCGCTGGGCGCCGTACTGGGAGCCCGTCAAGGAAGTGATTTACTTCAAACGCCTGGTCTACACGCGCGCGCTCGTCGAGCTCGCGCCAATCGCTTTCCCGCAGGGACAGCCGGCGTTCCCCCAGTGGTGGGAAGCCGTGACCGCCCGCCGCAAAGCCCCGCCGGCTCCGGCCCGGATTGAGTGACCGCGCCCAAGGAGCCTGGCTGACTAATGCTCGCCTACTGCGGCCGCCCCATATCGGCATCTTTCTGCGATCGCTTCCCTTACATAGTCCACGGCTATGCGCGGGAAGCGATCGCAGAAAGCTGCTCGATCTGGGGCGCCCTCGCTACGGCGATCATTAGTCAGCCAGGCTCCGAGGCGCGCGCGAAATGCTAGGCCAGATGCTAGGCCAGATATCAGGCAAGGACGGACGTCCTCCCAAGTCCAGTCTCGTTGTTCGCAAGCATGCGCCGACACGGCGCATCATTCTGATCGCGGCGGTCGCGCTCATTGGACTCTTCACGGCGTACGTCATCTATGAGTTCGGGCGGTACAACGCCGGCTATGACCGTATGGCCGTGCAGCAGCAGCGAACGGAGCAGGAAGTCGCGATCGAGCATCTCGAGAAAACCAACCATGAGCTGCGGACGAAATTAGCCGAGCTGGATACGATCCGAGTCGGACGTGCGCGCGAGCAGGCGGAGGTCGCGCGCACCATTGGCGAACTGCAGGCGCAGGTGGCGCGCGAGTCGCAGGAGCTCGCGTTCTACCGAGGCGTCGTGACGCAGGGCGCTGCCGAAATTGGTGTGAAAATCGGGCAGATGCGGCTTTCAGCCGGCCGCAAGCCCGGACAGTTTGTTGTGCACATGTCGCTGCTGCGTTCGGGGCGTCCGGACAGTGTGGTGACCGGCACGTTGGGGCTCATTGTCGACGGTGGTGCCGGCGGACAATCGGACGCGCCACTCGATCTGCCCGCGCTCACCAGCGGCAAGCTGCATGAGTTACCCTTCAACTTTCGCTTTTATCAGAACTTCGACCAGGAAATCGCGATCCCAGCGGGCTTCAAGCCCGAGCACCTGGCGGTCGAGGTCCACTCGAGCCGCAAGGACGTCGCCCCGCTGGTCCAAACGTTTCCATGGAGCCTGGAGCCCGCGCCGTGAGGTTTTTGTAAAATATGTTCACCCGCGACACGAAGCCGGCACGGATCGATACCCTGATAGGCAAGGCAGCGCATGTGCACGGCGATATCGAGTTCGCCGGAGGTCTGCACCTCGACGGGAGCATCGTCGGCAACGTTCGCTCGGATCGCGCACCCACGGCCACCTTGTCAGTCAGCCATGGCGGCTCAATAGAGGGTTCTGTGGACGTTCCGAACGTCAGGCTTGACGGTACCGTGAAGGGCGATATCCACGCCCCTGGGCGCGTAATCCTCGGCGCTACTGCCCGCGTGGAAGGAAACCTGTACTACGGTGTCATCGAGATGACACTCGGGGCGCAGATCATGGGCAAGCTGACTCAGGTGGAGCCGGTAGTGGCGGCCGAGGGGTCCGCGAGCGGTGGCGCTTCTGGCGATTAAGTCAAAAAGCCCCCCTCTAGCGGGTTTCCGCGGGATCTGGGTCAGGCGCCTTTGACGCGAGCCGGCAGCGGCTTCTAGACTGCCAGATCGACAAGGCGATTTTGTTAAGAGGCGATGGACAATGAGTACTGCTGAAGCTGAAGCGTTGCAGGAAACTCCGGCGCTGTTATTCACGGATGCCGCGGCCCGCAAGGTCTCGGACCTCATCAAGGGCGAGGGCAATCCCAATCTCATGCTGCGCGTCTTCGTGCAGGGTGGCGGCTGCTCAGGTCTGCAATACGGCTTCGAGTTCGACGAAGCGGTCCAGGATGGCGATACCTGCGTCGAAAACATGGGTGTAAAGCTGCTCGTCGATCCCATGAGCGTGCAGTACCTCACCGGCGCTGAAATCGACTACCGCGAAGGTCTCGAGGGCGCTCAGTTCGTGATTCGTAACCCGAACGCCACCACGACGTGCGGCTGCGGGTCGTCGTTCACCGCCGCCTGACCTCTCCGGCACCCGCGTGCGACCGGAGCGAAGCGAAGGGAATCCCGAGAAGCGACAGTGGCGCGACGCGGGGCGACCGGCCGTTTCCGCCCGATCATCTCCGCAAGCACGCAGTTCACCTCGCCACGTCCCCGACGTTCTGGCAGCCGTAGACCTCGGGTCGAACAGCTTCCACATGATCGTGGCGAGGTATTCCCACGGTCAGCTCATCGTTATCGATCGCCTCCGCGAGATGGTGCGTCTGGCCGCCGGCGTTGAGGAGAACGGCAGGATCGACAAAGAGGTCGCCGCCCGGGCGATCGCGTGCCTACAACGCTTCGGACAACGCTTGCGCGACATGCACGCCGACAGCGTTCGGGTCGTCGGTACGAACGCTCTGCGCCTGGCCCACCGTAAGCAGGCATTTCTGGAGCGCGCCCGCGAGGCGCTCGGCCACCCGATCGAGATCATCGCCGGAATGGAAGAGGCCCGACTCATCTACTCCGGCGTGGCTCACACGATGCCGAGTGAGCCCGGGAAGCGACTGGTCGTCGACATCGGAGGCGGCAGCACGGAGCTCATCATCGGTGAAGGCCTGACTCCGCTGGAACTCGAAAGCCTGCAGATGGGCTGCGTGTCCGTGAGCGAGCGCTTTTTCCGCGACGGCAAGATATCCGCGAAACGGATCGAGCGCGCCCGCATGGCGGCCCGACTCGAGCTCGAGCCGGTGCAGGCTGCATTTCGCCGCCGCGGTTGGGAGCGCTGTGCCGGGAGCTCGGGCACTGTCCGCGCCATCGGCGAAGCGATTCGCGAGCTCGATCCCCAGGCGGTTACCATCAATGCGGCCGGCTTGGAGCGCGCCATCAACTACATGGTTGACGCGGGGCATATCCGCGAGCTGCGTCTTACCCCCATTACAGAGGATCGTCGCCCGGTTTTCCCCGGTGGCATCGCCATTCTTGCGGAAATCTTCGCGGTGCTCGACGTGAAGGAGATGCGCATCGCCGAAGGTGCGATGCGCGAGGGTCTGTTGTACGACATGCTCGGCCGCTTCATGGACGAAGATGCTCGTGAGCGCACGGTCCGGGCCATGCAGAAGCGCTACCACGTCGATTTCGCGCAGGCGGAGCGCGTCGAGTCGACCGCACTGAAGTTTCTCGAGCAGGTGCGCGAGACCTGGAAACTCGAGGATCCACTTACCGAGCCGGCGTTGAAATGGGCCGCGCGTCTGCATGAGATCGGCCTCGATGTATCCCACAGTGGCTATCACCGTCACGGCGCGTACCTGTTGGAAAATGCGGATATGCCGGGGTTTTCACGCGAGGAGCAACGCCTGCTCGCGCGGATGGTGGGTGCTCACCGGCGTAAGCTGACTTTGGACGGTGTCGAAGAGCTCGTCCCACCGTGGGATCGCTGTGCCCTCTATCTCATCGTGTTGCTGCGGCTGGCGGTGCTGTTGCATCGGGGTCGCAGCCCGACTGCGCTTCCGCCCATCGAGTTGAAAGCGACACCGCGCTCGCTGGAAGTCGAATTTCCGGCCCGGTGGCTCAAGGATCACCCGCTCACGTCCGCGGATCTGCTGCAGGAAACGGACTACCTGCGGGCGAGCAGCTTCAGACTGCGGGTTTTCAGCCGGGCACGCTAGGAGTCGGACCGGTCCAGGAGCCGGATAGGCGCCAGGTCACGGCGCAGTCGGGGCTCCTGCGGCATAGCGGGCCACCAACTCCATCTGCGCATTCACGGGCCGTTGCTCGGCGCGAGCGACACGCTCATAGCGTCCGTCCGGGCGCAGCAGCCACGCCTGGCAGGTATCGCTCAGGCAGGAGTTGAGGTCGCGCAACATCCTTTCCCGATGTACCTCTCGCTCGACGGGGAAAGCAACCTCGACACGGCGGAAGAAATTGCGCTCCATCCAGTCGGCGCTGGTGCAAAACATCTCCGGCTCGCCGCCATTCTCGAAATAACACACGCGCGAGTGCTCGAGAAAACGGCCGACGAGCGAGCGGACGGCGATGTTTTCCGACACACCCGGCACGCCCGGCCGGAGCGCGCAAACGCCGCGGATGATGAGATCGATCTTCACCCCGGCGCAGGATGCTTTGTAGAGCGCTTCGATCACCAGCGGCTCGGTGAGGGCATTCATTTTTGCTATGACACGTGCCTTGCGTCCGGCGCGGGCGTGGTCGGCCTCGCGAGCCAGCTTCGCCAGCACCATTTCGTGCATGCCGAACGGCGACTGCACCAGCCGGTTCAACTTCGGTGTCTGGGTCAGGCTGGTGAGCTGCAGAAACAACTCGTGCACGTCCTGCCCGATCTGGTCGTTGCAGGTGAAAATTCCGTAGTCGGTGTACTGCCGGGCGGTGCGGGGATGGTAGTTCCCGGTGCCGAGGTGGCAGTAGCGGCGGATTCCGCCGGGCTCGCGCCGCACGACCAGGGCCAGCTTGGCGTGGGTCTTGTAGCCGACGACACCATACATGACGTGGGCGCCGGCTTCCTGCAGGCGGTTGGACAACTCGATGTTGGCTTCTTCGTCGAACCGCGCCCGCAGCTCGACGATCACCGTGACATCCTTGCCCGCGTTGGCCGCGGCCACCAGTGCGTCGACGATCGGAGAGTCATTGCCGGCCCGGTAGAGTGTCTGCTTGATCGCGAGCACCTGCGGATCGGCGGCCGCGAGACGCAGGAAATCCATGACCGGCGCGAAGCTCTGGTAGGGGTGATGCAACATCAGATCGTTCTGCCGGATGACGGCGAACAGGTCGCTGCTGGCGACCAGGCGTCGGGGCAATCCGGGCGTGAAGATCGGATATTTCAGGTCCGGCCGTTGCACCAGGTCGTAGATGGCCGATAGCCGGTTGAGATTCACCGGTCCCGGCACGCGGTACATGTCGACATCATGAAGTGCGAACTGCCGCAGCAGAAATTGCGCCATGTCCTCGGGGCAGTCGCGCGAGGTCTCGAGTCGTACGGCGGCCCCGTAGCGACGATGAGCGAGCTCACCCTCCAGAGCGCGCCGCAGATCGTCAATTTCCTCCTCGTCGACGAACAGGTCGCTGTTGCGCGTTACTCGGAACTGGTAGCAGCCAGTCACCTTGATACCGGCGAACAGTTTGTGTACGAAGGCACCCACGATGGCTGTGAGCAACACCAGAGTCTTGCCCGAGCCGTCGCCCGGGACGGGCACGACCCGAGGCAGTGAGCGTGGCGCCTGCACGATGGCATGCTCGCTGTCGCGGCCGAAGGCGTCTTTGCCTTCCAAGTGCACGATGAAGTTGAGGCTCTTGTTCTGAATACGCGGAAAAGGGCGGGCCGGATCGAGGCCGAGTGGGCTCAACACCGGCTCGATCTCGTTTTCGAAGTACTGCTCCAGCCATTTTTCC
>DATBCZ010000367.1:0-6925 GCA_036270175.1 Steroidobacteraceae bacterium
TGACCGCTCCCCCGCCGGCGTGCGGCGACTGATTGAATTGTTGTGGGCGGTGCGCCCCCCGGTGAGAAGTGATGCGCGACCGATACGTATTAGGGAGAGGCAAAGCAAGGGCCATGCCAAAAATGTTCCCGCGCCGCCACACGGCCGCGGCTGTGCGCCCCGACCTGCTTTTGCGGCAGTTTGGGCAGTCGACCTACGTGCCGCCGCGGGTCACCCGACACCGGCCGCGTACGACGATTGCACACAATTCGAGCCTGCATTGTCGCCCGTGCACCCGGATGGGGCCGAATTGTTGGCGAAGGTCGATTGCTGGGGCGCCGCCAGATGCAGGCGCGGTTCGGGCTGGACGGCTACGCTCCGCGCAAGAGCTCCGCGAGTTTGTTGAAAGAGCGCGCTTCCGCAATGTCGGCGGCCGTAGATTGATCGTGATTACGCACACGAGTGCTCGCACCGGCCGCTAGAAGCATCCGCACGAGTCCCGCATCCCCCCGGCGGCACGCGATCATGAGAGCCGTATCGCCAAACCCATTCTGCGCGTCCTTATCACCATGAGCCGCGAGCAATTGTTCGACGATCGCGGTATGCCCCGCTGCGGTGGCTAGAAGTAGCGGTGTATCGCCACTCTTGGAATGCACGTCGCTCCGGGCGCCCTTCGACAGCAGAAAGGCAGCCATTTGCGCGCCGCCCGTAGCGGACGCGATGCCGAGGGGCGTAATACCCGCCGCGTCGGCACTATCGATCCCGGCACCCTGCTGGACGAGCAAACGAGCCGACTCCAACATCCCGGCATGAGCCGCATACCAAAGCGCGGTGCGTCCCAGCTTGTCTTCGACATCCGTTCGTGCGCCCGCTTCGAGCAAGCGCCGCACAAGATCGACATCGGCGGATTGCGCGACGAGCATCAACGCATCCACGCCGCGCGCATCCTGCGAATCCAGATGCGCATGTGCGTCGATGAGGAGCCGCACGATCGCGCCACGTCTGGATCTCGCGGCAGCCACGAGTGTCGGCTCCGACTCGGTTGTGTGCTCATCGGGTGATACGCCGCGTGCCAACAGAACTTTGACCACGTCTTCGCGGCCGGAACGAATCGCCAGCAACAATGCTGAATCGCCTCGCCTGTCGGGTCGGGAAGCGCTGGCACCCGCACCCATGAGTGCGTCGACCGAACGCGGGGGGCCCGCCATCACCACCGCGGTCAGGACCGGGGTGCCTTCAGGCATCACCCCGTTCGGATCCGCGCGGCGCGCCAGCAGGGAATCGAGCAGGGAAGGCTCAGTCTTAACGGCCGCGACCGCAATATCCGGCCATCCCGCGTACAAGTCCTTATGGCCACCGCCGGGCCGTTGCACGAATGTCAGGTCGCCGCCACTCGTAATCGCACTGCGACGCAGGCCGGTGGCACCGCTCTCTTTCAAGCGCGCGGCCACTTCCGGGAGACCGTTGACCTCCGCGAAATCCAGCGCGGACCAGTCCTGTACGTTGCGAGCCGCGACTGCGGCACCTGAGCCCAACAGTCGGTCGATTACCGCAACCTGGCCGCCAACGGCGGCATGCATCAAAACGGTGTTGCCGCTCTGATCCGCGGCGTTGGGGTTTGCGTGCGCTGCGAGAAGAGCCGTCACCGCGCCGAGACTTCCGGCGCGCGCCGCCAACATGAGTGGTGTAATGCCACGTAGGTCGGGGGCATCTATCGCGGCACCCTGGCGGATCAGGAATTCGAGGCCGTCCGTTTTGCCCGCCAGTGCGGACCGCGCAACCGCACCCCGGCCAAACTCATCGCGTGGGTCGACGAACGGGCGGACCGCCAGCGCCTGCAGGCTCTTGAGATCACCGCGCTCAGCCGCGAGCCACAGGGCCTCGCTGCGGGTCCGCGCATCCTTGAGGTCTCCCGGTGAGGGCAGGTCTACCACGGATGAATCGGAATCTGTCGCCAGCGCCGCAAGACCGGAGGCCGCCCGGACATTGCCCTGGGCCGCCGCTTTCTCCAGCCAGCCGCGCGCCACCGCGACATCGCGCACGCCATTCAAGCCATTCAAATAGAACACGGCCAGGAGATATTGGGCGTCGGGATTGCCCGAGGTCGCGAGCCGTTGCAGCTCACTCGCGGCGGCACTGAACTTCTTCAGGCGGATATCGGACTTCGCCGTCTCGAGTGGATCAACGGCCGGGACGGCGGCGTGAGTAACACCTGACACGAGCGGTACGAGCACGGACAGCGCGGTGACTCCGCGCAACGTACGGCGCTCACACCGTTCCATACTTCGTCTCGACGTAAATACCAACGCGCCGCAGGAAGTCCGACGGCAAGACGCCCCCGGCATTCACGATGACCGCGTCGTTTTGCACCCTGAGGAGTCGCCCGGTGTGCTCTATCGACACCGATTCCGCGCCGATCTGTTTTATCGTCGAATTCAACAGGACCTGCAGCTGCCCGGCGCGCTCCGCCGACGTGACACGCTCACGGTTACGCTGCTTCGCCCGCTCGAACGAGGCGCCCCGATAAGACAGTACGACACGGGTACCGGATGATTCCGCAACACTCGTAGCGGCCTCGAGCGCGCTGTCGCCGCCGCCAACAACCAGGACGTGTTGTCCGGCGTATTGCTCGGGATCGATCAGGCGATAGACGACCTTCGGCAGGTCCTCGCCTGGCACTCCCAGCTTGCGTGGAGTGCCGCGCCGACCGATCGCCAGGAGAACGCTGTGGGTTCGATACGTGCCGGCCGTAGTCTTCACTACGAAGCCCTTGCCATCGCTGCTGATGTCATCGACGCGCTCGCGATAGTTGATCTTGACTCCGGTCTTGCGCTCGCATTCCTGCCAGAACTCCAGCAGGGCCTCCTTGCTGGTGTGGCGCAGATTCACCTTGCCGACCAGGGGCACCGTGGCGGGCGCGGTCATCACCAGCTTTCCACGCGGATATTGGAATACGCAACCGCCAAGGGACTCCTGCTCGATCGTAACGCAACGCATCCGTTTGGAGAGCGCGGTGAGCGAGGCCGCAAAGCCAGCCGGACCCGCACCGACGATGACGAGGTCGAGCCGGTCGGAGCCCTTCGGCCGCCCCGCGTGGATCGCCTCGACAGCCTGACGTCCCTGCTCCAGGGCGTTACGGATGAGCCCCATGCCTCCGAGCTCGCCCGCGATGAAGATTCCCGGGACACTGGTTTCGAAACGCGGGCTCAACACCGGGATGTCCGCGCCGCGGCGCTCGGTCCCGAATACGAGCGAGATGGCTTCGACCGGACACGCCGCCTTACACGCGCCGTGGCCTATGCAATCCGCCGGGCTCACTAGTTGGGCGCGGCCCCCAATGATCCCCAGCACGTGATGCTGCGGTTCCTCGGGGCACGCCTTCACACACGATCCGCAGCCAATACAGCGCGCGGGGTCGATGACAGGGTGGAGGGACACCGGGTCGTGCAGACCCGCGGCGCGCGATTCTTTGTGCGCCGCCAGGCTGACTCGCTCGAGCCGGCTGCGCCGACGCGCGAACCAGACGAGCAACACCAGGGCAGGCAGCCCGTAAATAAAGTAAATGAGAGCGTCCATTTCAACTTCGAAAGTTTGGCGTAAGTGCCGTATATGACGAGCGCACGACGGCGACTATAGAAGGCGACCGCAGCCTAACTCTGTGACATGCGACACAGGAATGGGGCATTTCCCTACTTGTTATTAAGTTGGGGTCTACGCACCCTACGCACAGTCTCGCTGTGTGTTTTGTCAGGTTTTTCCCGTGATTTGTCGGCAGTTGGCGACGTGTTGTCTGCAGGCTGCGACAACACCAACTGCTCGATGATGACAGTCAGTAACGAGTCTCTATGAGTGCAATGTTCTGGTTCATCGCCGGAGTCGCAGCGGGGGTCGTGGCCGCCTTTGTTGCGATATCGTTGTGGCGTGTCGCCCGCGGCGCGAGTGCCCGAGCCCCGTTGCAATACGCGATCGTCGGCTGCGGCGTCGCAGTATGCGCGGTGGCTGCAGTATTGATCTATCACTTCACCGACCATCCGACCACCGTGAGCACGCAGGCGGCAACGGCGGCGCCCCCCGTGGGCAAAGCACAGTCGATGGAAGCCGCGACTGCCGGGCTGGAGGCCAGGCTGGAGCGCCAGGGAGGGAGTGCCAGCGACTGGACCTTGCTGGCGCAATCGTACGAATTCCTGGGACGCACCGCCGACGCTCAGCGCGCCCGCGAGCGAGCGCGCGCGTCAGGAGCGCAACCTGCCATAGGCGCAGAACGCGGCGACCCCGCCGCCGGTATGCCGGCCGCCGGTATGCCGGCCACCGCAAACACCAACATCGCGTCCGTTTGGGAGGCCGCCGCCGCGGCGTCCCCATCACAGGACGGGGCGCGTCCGTGACAGCTCCTGCAAAACAATTCGGTGGTTCGGCACGCTCCGACGAATCGCGCCCGGCAAGCCGCACCCAACCCGCCCCCGATTCGCAGCAGGTCGGGCGCACGCCGTCACCCCTGCCAACGCCGCAGGCTCTCCTGGCGGACCAGCTCCTTACATCGCAACCGCGACCGACGCGAGCGGTCGCCACTGCGCAAAAGGCAAAAAAGCGCTGGCTGACGCCGGTCGCGATCTTCTCGGCCGTAGTTCTCGTGCTGCTGCTGGTGGGTTTGTTGGTCCCGACCGAGCGCTATATAACGCCGCGGCGCGGCATCGGTTATGCGCTCGGCATTATCGGAGGCAGCATGATGCTCCTGCTGCTCTTGTATTCGGCGCGCAAGCACGTCCGCTGGCTGAAGTTCCTGGGGCCGACCGTCTCCTGGTTCCGGTATCACATGCTCCTTGGAGTCCTGGGACCCCTGTGCATTCTGTATCACGCCAACTTCGGACTGGGCGCGACGAACAGTAACGTCGCGCTGTTCAGCATGTTGACGGTCGCGGGCAGCGGCCTCATCGGGCGTTACATCTATGCCCGCATTCACCACGGACTCTATGGCAGCAAACTCAGCCTGGGAGAACTGAAGACGGGCGCCGAGGGTTTGCGCGCCCACTCCGGCGCGTTTGGTTTTCTGCCCCAGCTGGTATCCAGGCTCGAGAGCACTGAAAACAAACTCCTGGCCGCGGGTCCTCACCTCCCCGTGCTCGGCATCGCGAAGCTGGCTGTAGTCGCGCTGCTCTCGATCGCGTCACGTTGGCAGCTGCGTGGTTATGTCCGCCGCGGCCTGCGTGCCGCCGCGAAGAATTCGCCGGTGATCGCCGCGGAGCGCAAACGCCTGCGGCGCACGGCCTTCACTTACATCGACAAGCGTCTGGCTGCTACACGACGGGTAGCGGGCTTTCAGTCATATGAGCGCCTGTTCTCGCTGTGGCATGCACTGCACATTCCTCTCCTTTTCATACTGATCGCCGCGGGAATCGTCCACGTGATCGCCGTAAACGTCTACTGACGGCCTCCGGCTCGTCTCATGCAGGGGGGTAAGTGGCTCGCTATGCTGGTCTGCGCAACGCTTTCATGTCTGGCGCCAGTGCGGCGCAGTGAAGCCGTCAATCCGGAGACACTGCTCATGCCCGGAAAGTTGAGTGTCGCGCATCAGAAGTACGAGGAGGACTGCAAGAACTGCCACGATCGCAGCGACAGCCAGCGCCAGACCCGGCTGTGCCTCGATTGTCACAAGGACATTACGGCTGACATTACCGGGAAGCATGGCTTCCACGGCCGGCTCCAGGGCATCGAATCGGCGCAGTGTCACGCGTGTCATTCGGAGCACCTGGGACGCGCGGGCGACATCATCAAACTCAGTCGCGATCAGTTCGATCACAACGGTACCGACTTCCAGTTGCACGGGACGCACGCAACGGTCGCGTGCACGAGCTGCCACGTGTCAGGAAAGCCTTATCGCAGCGCGAAGACCCAATGCGTGGACTGTCACAAGAAGGACGAGCCACACGAAGGCAAACTGGGGCGTGAATGCGACTCCTGCCATGACGCCACCACATGGAGTCATACGACTTACGATCACGACAAAACCGCCTTCCCACTGCGCGACAAGCACGAGAGCGTTCCTTGCGCCGGCTGTCACTTCGGGAACCACTACAAGGACACGCCTCGCGAGTGCGTGTCGTGCCATGCACCGGACGATATACACCGCGGTGAGCGTGGCGCGAAATGCGGCGACTGCCATGCCACTACGGGATGGAAAACCGCGAAATTCGATCACAAGAAGGAGACCGGGTTCGGGCTCGAGGGCGTGCACGCGAGCATCGACTGCCAGGACTGTCACCGCTCGGGAAACCTGAAAGACAAGTTGCCGCGCGAATGCGTCGGCTGCCACCAGGGGCAGGACTCGCACGCCGGGCGCCTCGGCAACGACTGCGGCAAGTGTCACGGAAACGAGAAATGGAAACCGTCGAACTTCGACCACGACCGTGACACTCACTGGAAACTCACCGGTCGTCACATAAAAGTCGATTGTCATGCGTGCCACACGGCCAGCGTGACCACGCAAAAGCTGCCGACGGACTGCGCCACTTGCCACCGCGCCAGCGATGTCCACGTGGGCGAACTGGGCGCGCGATGCGATCAATGTCACACCACCGAAGGTTGGCGGGCCGGGGTGAGCTTCGATCACGATCTCACGAAATATCCCCTGTTGGGTCTGCACGTAGCTGTGGCGTGCGAGCAATGCCACACCACCCGAAAGTATCGTGATGCCGGTCTCGAGTGCATCGACTGCCACAAGAAGGACGACGTTCACAAAGGCTCGTTGGGCGTTACGTGCGCCAAATGCCACTCGCCGAACGGCTGGCGTTTGTGGGAATTCGACCACGGCAAGGAGACGGGATTCGCGCTCACCGGCGCTCACGCGAAGCTCGTTTGCGCGGGCTGCCACAAACAGCCGGCGGACGAAGTGAAGCTGAATCCGACATGCCTGTCCTGCCACGAGCAGGACGACGTCCACCTGGGGCAG
>DATBCZ010000368.1:0-2969 GCA_036270175.1 Steroidobacteraceae bacterium
CGACGGCGTCACCGTCTACTATCGCTCCCGTCCTATCATGCTCGCCCTGGGCGTCGCTCTCGAAGACGCGGCAGCCGGGCCGCTGGCGCGCACGGGCTCTTTCAGTGGAGGAAGGGATATCGGTGTTGTATTCAACATGCCGGGCAAGGACGGTCCGACGGTGTTGCCGGCTTGCGGGGGTGTTGGAGCGCAGTACACGCCAGCCGCAGGGTGGGCCCAGGCGATCCGGTATCGCCGCGAAGAACTACTCGACGCCACCTATTCGCGTAGCATTGCGGTCGTGCTCGGCGGCGATGCTTCGGTGGCGACCAACGGTTTTTGGTCGGCTCTGACCGTCGCGACTACACTGCAGCTGCCGATGCTGTTTTATATCGAGGATAACGGCTTCGGCATCTCGGTTTCCTCGAAGTTGCAAACACCTGGTGGCAACATCGCCGCGAATCTGCGTTCGTTTGCGGGGCTTACCATCATTGAAGGGGATGGTACCGATCCGGCTGAGGCGGCCGAGTGCACCGCGCGTGCTGTGAGTCTCGTGCGCGACAGTCGTGCGCCCGTGCTCCTGCGATTGACTGTGCCGCGGCTCTCGGGCCACTCGGGCCAGGATACGCAGGCTTACAAATCGCCGGAGGTGGTGGCTCTCGAGCGGGCTCGCGATCCTCTCGGGAAACTGCATGGGTACCTGGTGCCGAGCGCCATGTCGGAGTCCGATTGGAGCCAGGTTGCGGCTCGGGCCCGCGGTGACGTCGAGGCTGCGATTGCCGGGGCGCTTGCACGCCCGTCGCCGGATCCGCAGCAGGTTACGCGCTATGTATTTTCGGAAGTTCGTGCCGACGGGGCGCCCGAGGTGCAGGAGCAGGGTGGACTCGCGCCTGACGGGTATGTTTTCCCTCGGGCGAGTGACGTGCCTCATCCTGAGGGGACACGGATCAACATGATGACGGCGATTCGGCGGACCCTGGATGTCGAGTTGGCATCGAACTCCAGGATGGTTGTGTTTGGTGAGGACGTGGGGCCGAAGGGTGGCGTTCACGGGGCGACGCTGGGGTTGCAGGAAAAGTACGGCACGGAGCGGGTTTTCGATACCAGTCTCTCGGAGGAGGGCATCATCGGGCGCGCCGTCGGGATGTCGCTCGCCGGACTGCTCCCCGTGGCCGAAATTCAGTTTCGCAAATATGCCGATCCGGCGGCCGAGCAGCTCAATGATTGCGGCACGATACGTTGGCGGACTCAGAACCGATTCGCAGCGCCGCTGGTGGTGCGGATGCCGGGCGGGTTCTTCAAGTGCGGCGATCCCTGGCACAGCCAGACCAATGAGGTCGCGTGGGTTCATGGAATCGGTTGGCACGTCGCTGTGCCGTCGAATGCGGAAGATGCGGTGGGGCTGTTGCGGTCCGCGCTGCGTGGCAATGATCCGGTGATCTTCTTCGAGCATCGCGCGATGTTGGATGGTGCTGGCGCCCGGCGACCCTATCCCGGCGATGATTACGTGATTCCGTTTGGCAAGGCTCGCACTGTTCGAACCGGTACCGAGCTGACTATTGTGACCTGGGGGGCGATGGTTGAGCGCTGCGAGCAGGCGGCGGCATCATCGGGCGTCGACGTGGAGATTCTCGATCTGCGTACGCTCTCGCCCTGGGACAAGGCGGCCGTTCTGGCCTCCGTGGAAAAGACACGCCGCTGTTTGATTGTGCACGAGGACAACGGGACGGCTGGATTTGGCGCGGAGATCGCCGCGGTGCTGGCCAAGGAGGCGTTTTTCAATCTCGATGCGCCGATTGAGCGGCTGACCATGCCGGATATCCCGAGCCCCCATAGCCCCGTGTTGCTCGATGCTGTCGTGCCGACGCCGGAACGCATCATGCGAACGATTCAACAGCTTGCGAGCGTGTGAAACTCATGACAACCGCGGTGGAAATACGAGCGCCTGCTGAACAGACCGAGGGCACCCGGTCGCAGGTGTTGCGGTGGCTGAAGAACATCGGCGAGACCGTCGCGGAAAACGAGCCGCTGATTGAGATCGAGACCGACAAGGTCACAGTGGAGGTAGCGTCTCCCGGCGCTGGGATTTTGCGGGAGATTGTGAAGGGCGAGCAGGAGGAGATTGCACCGGGGGAGGTGTTGGGGAGGATTGAGGCGGCAGGGGCGGAGGGTGGTACGGCGGCGGTTGCGGGCGCTGGCGGAGAGGCACCTGGCCGTAACGGTGCTGCGGACGCTGGACATGTTGCCGCGCATGCCGTTGGTGTTGGGGCTAGCGATGGCGGGTCGGGTGGGGTGCAGTCTGCCGCGGTGAGTGCTTCGCCGGGCGAGGGTCGCGGGACGGCGAGCCAGGACGGCTCGGCGGCGACGCGGCTTAGCCCGGCGGTGCGTCGTTTGTTGTCTGAAAACGCGCTTGATCCGTCGGCCATCCGAGGTACGGGGCAGGGCGGTCGTATCACGGTGGAGGATGTGTTGGCGGCGATTGCGTCTGGTAGAGGCGCCGGTGTCGGTGGCGCGGCGGTCGTAGGGTCCACCGGACAGGCGTCGAGGGCACCGTTGTCAGTCGCCGCAGTGGCGCCCGCTGCGTCGGTGGCCGCTTCGGCTTTAGGCACCTCCGACGTAGCTGGCGGCAGTCACCGTGTCCCTCACACCGCTATCCGCAAACGCGTTGCCGAGCACATGGTGCAGAGCCTCCTCCATACGGCTCCCCATGTCACAACCGTATTCGAAGCCGATATGACCGCGGTGCTTGCTCACCGCCTCACACATCGCGATGAGTTTGCCCGTCGCGGTGCCCCCCTGACGCTGACGGCGTACTTCCTCCAAGCGACGGTCGACGCGATTCGCGCCGTGCCGGAAGCCAACAGCCGTTGGACGGACACTGCCCTCGAGGTTTTCGACTCCATTCACGTCGGAGTGGGAACGGCACTGGAAGAGGGTGGCCTCGTCGTTCCCGTTCTTCGCGACGTGCAGTCGCGCGATCTCTTCCAGAC
>DATBCZ010000369.1:0-4229 GCA_036270175.1 Steroidobacteraceae bacterium
TAGCGCAGGCTGCGTCCGAGCGCGAAAGTCATGAGTTTCTCGGTAATGGTCTGAACGAACTGGTCGGGCCGCTCGAGTAAGGCTTTGCGAAGTGCGGCCGGCCCGTCGACCCGGGTGCCGTTCGCCAGTTTGCCGCTGGAGTCGATGGCCGTGCCGGCATCGAGATCTTTGGCACGCCAGGCGCCGACCACATCGAAATTCTCGAGCGCGAATCCCAACGGATCCATGACGCCGTGACAGCCGTTGCAGGACGGGTTCGAGCGGTGTAGCTCGAGCCGCTCGCGCACGGTCGTTACTTTCTTACCGGGCTCTGACTCCTGGAAGGCCTGGACGCCTGGAGGTGGAGAGTTGGGGGGCGTACCAGTGATATTTTCGAGGATCCACGCACCGCGCAGGACGGGGGCCGTCCGGTTACCGTAAGAGGTGCCCATGAGTATGGCGCCCTTGCCCAACAGTCCCCAGCGGTTGGGGTCCGACAGGTGCACCGGCCGGAATTGATCGCCGCGGATGTTGGGGATCCCGTAGTGCAGGGCCAGCCGCTCGTTCAGGAAAGTCTCATCCGTGCTCAGCAGATCCAGCACGCTGCGCTGGGAGCGCAGGACGCTGCCCAGGAACAGGCGCATCTCCTCCCGGAAGCCGGCGCGCAGATTCTTGTCGAAGTCGGGATAGAGATCGGGAGTCGGCTCGATGGCGTCGATCTTGTTTACGTTCAGCCATTGAAAGGCGAAGTTGGTGACCAGGGTCTCCGAGCGCGGGTCCGCGAGCATGCGCGCAACCTGCGCGTCCAGTACGCCCGGATCGCTGAGCCGTCCTGACGAGGCGAGCTGCAGTAGTTGTCTGTCAGGACCCTCGCTCCACATGAGGAAGGACAGCCGTGAGGCCAGCGAGAGGTCGTCGACCGAGACCACCCGGCTCGTTCCCACGAGTGTGCCGGCGGCCGGGTTGGTGGGCAGCGGCTCGGCGCGATATAGGAATTTAGTGCTCGAGAGGATGGCCGTGAGCCCGGCCTCGATGCCGGCTTCGAAATCGCCTGCTTCGCGACCCATCGTGTAGAAGGACATCGGGGCCTGCAGATCGCCATCCGTCACCGGGCGGCGGAACGCCTGTTCGGCGAGGCTGGACAAGATACGACGCGCGCAGGGGGCCTCGTCTTGCGGTGTGGCCGGACGACATATAAAGATGCGTCGTCGGCTCTCCGTGTCGCCTACTCCCGTCACGTTGAACGGGCCCGAGATATCGACGCCTGGAATGGTCGGCGTGCGTTCCATCTCCGGCAGTTCGGCGATCGGCTGTAGCGGCGAGTTGGATTCGGCGAACGAGCGCTGCACGAAGGCAACGCCGACGCGGTGGGCTCCGGCCTTGACCTTGACCCGGATCCGGTTGAACCGCGATTGCATCTCGTCCGCGGCAATGGCCTGGTGTTGATCGACCGCCTTCAGGTCCTCCGGTCCCCCGAAAGAGTGATCGAACACCCGCGTGTCATCGATCGTCAGAATGACATGGTGAGGCTGATCGATTTTCGTGACGTAGCCGGCACCGCCGAAAAAGAAGTCGCGAATGCTGAATTCATACTCGCCATCAGCGGCAAAGTAATGTTCGATGAGCAGGCCGCCACGGGTTCCCAAAGGTAACCCGTCGATGTGCTCGGACTGATCTATGCCACTGCTGACGCGATACTCGCGGCTGCTCGGCTTGCCGCTGGCGCGACCGATGGCCTGGCGACTGATGTTGCGCGCCGCCGTGATGTATTGCTCGAGAAAAGCCGGCGAGGTACGCAACACGGCCGCGATGTTGTCGAATCCGTCGCTGGAGACGTCATTGGGCAGCATCGTTTTGACGTCGACTTCGAGTCCCAGCATCGCCTCGATCGAGCGCGCGTACTCGGTGCGATTCAGACGGTGGAGTCCGACACTCCCGGGCGCGGGATGCTCGCCCCCGGCGGCATCCAACTGACCCTCCATCCAATGGACGAAGGAATCGATGGTTTGCTGGTCGGGCTGCGGCTGACCGGGGGGTGGCATGAGACGGCCGCGCAATTTACGCACCGCCTTCTCCCAAGTCTCCGCATCCGAGGGAATGTCACCCGGCGAGAGAGTGTCGAACGCGACTCCGCCGGCCCAGTCCTCACTGTTGTGGCACTTCTCGCAGCGGTTCTTCAACAGCGCCCAGTCCGGGGGCTCGTCGGCGCCAGCCGCGCAACTCAAACCCGAGGCCGTCAGCATGATGCTGGCCAGGACCAGGGACACCCTTGCCCGGTTCCTACGGTGCTCACCCAAAATTGGATTCCCCTCGAAAGCGGGCCACCGGCGGCTCACTCATGGTGCATTTTGCCTAAATATCCTAAGCATGCTGTGGATTTTCGCGCGCGCGGCCACTTTCATCGGGAGGGGCTCAAGGTCCGGGAGCACGATCTCAGTGTGGGATCCCGTGCAGCCAAGAAAGCGCCACTGCGTCCGAGGAGTGGTCGCAGAAAGGTTGAGAAGAAGCTCATAATAGAAGCGTCGCGCTGATTTGGGATCCCAAACCGCATGTTGGGGATCCCAGCATCGGCGTAGTTGCATCGAACGAAGGGGGGATCGAACGATGAGGCTCAAATCGGCCCATGTATGGGGCTGTGTGCTGGTGCTGGCGCTCTGCTCGGTGAGCAACGCGGCGGAGTGGGTTCAGACGTGGGGGGCCGCGCCGTTACCCCCGACACCGGCCCTCGGGCCGTTTCCGGCAACTCCTGCCTTCAACAATCAGACGATCCGTCAGACGGTGCGCGTCAGCCTGGGCGGGCAACGCTTACGTATCCGTTTCACCAACGAGTACGGCGCCAAGCCCCTGGCTGTCGGTGCCGCGTTCGTGGCGCTGGCGGATGAGAAAGGTAACATCCAACCCGGAACCGCACAGCGCCTGCTGTTCTCCGGGCAACCCGGCACCTCGATACCCGCCGGGGCGCCGCTGCTGAGCGATCCGGTCGATCTGCCGGTAAAGCCGCTGAGCTCGCTGTCCATCAGCCTCTATCTGCCCGAAGAGACCGGCCAGTGCACCTGCCACCAGACTGGCGTGCAAAAGCTATTCGTGTCCGACAGCGGTGACTTCACGGATAAGCCGTTCACGCCCGCGCAGACCCTGGAGATACGGGCCTTTATCTCCGGCGTGGAGGTGCAACCTGCCCGGGCCGCAAAGGCCGTGGTGGTGCTGGGAGATTCGATCTCGGATGGAGTTGGAGCGACGGTCGACGCCAATCATCGCTGGCCGGATCTGCTCGCCAATCGCCTCGATGCCAAGGCCAACACCTGGGGTGTGGTCAACATGGGCATCAGCGGCAATCGCGTTCTGGGCGATGGGGCGGGGCAGAGCGCCCTGGCCCGGTTCGACCGTGATGTGCTCGCCACTCCGGGGGCCAGGGTGGTGATCATATTCGAGGGCGTGAACGATCTCGGGATCTCCTATGGTCATCCGCAAGGCCCCATGGCCGAGCGCTTCAAGGCCATGGCGCCGGCGAGCAAGGTAACCGCGGAGCAGATGATCGCGGGCTATCGTCAACTGATCGCGCGCGCTCACCTGATGGGTCTGAAAGTGTTGGCTGCGACCATCACGCCGTATGGGGGTGCCATGTACTTTTCGCCAGAGGGAGAGGCGGTGCGACAGGCAATCAACACCTGGATACGCACCGGACACGAAGTGGACGGGGTGATCGATTTCGATGCGGCCATCCGTGATCCGGCCCAACCGGTTCAGATCAAGGACGGGTTTCACTTTGGAGATCATTTGCACGGCAGTGATGCGGGGTATGCGGCCATGGCGGCTGCCATCGACCTGTCGTTGTTCAAATGAGCGTGCGGAGGCTGCTGGTCCCGCTGTCGCTGCTCGGCGCGACGCTGTGGACCGCAGTCCTGCCTGTTGCAGATAGCTTCGCGGCGACTCCCGCGCCGCCGCCGCCCAAAACACTTCTCAACAGTGGCGATCCCACCCTGGCCCTGACACCGCCGTTGCGCGGCGCCAGGGCGGCACCGCCCGGATCCGCGCCTCCCATTCCCGAGCCGCGCAATCTCGAAGGCGTCTGGTGGCTGGAGGGCTACGAATACATGCTCGGGCCGGAGCCCGGTGTCCCACCGCCCTTGAAGCCGGAATACATGCGGGTGCTCGAACGGCGTATTCGCGCCAAGAACGCCGGTGCTCCCGAAGCGGACGCCTCCACGCAGTGTCTGCCGCATGGCATGCCCAGGCTGATGGAGAGTCCC
>DATBCZ010000370.1:0-6112 GCA_036270175.1 Steroidobacteraceae bacterium
GATCCGTACGGGCCGGCTGGTGAAACCGTTCGATGTCACACTCGATCACGGCTACGGCTACTACCTCATTACCCATCCGGAAGGGTTGAGCGATACCGCTATCGCGTTGTTCCGCTCCTGGCTCATCGAGCGGTTCGGGACTCGGGTGGCCGCGGCCGATCAGCCGGTGCATCTGGCTGTATCCAATGAGTGAGCCGCCAGCGGCGGTCAGGCGGATTGGCGGAGCGTCGTTGGATACGCTTCGCAATAATGATGATACGGTGTTGCATCCGGCTGCGCTGGAGTTGGCTCAGAAGGCGCTCCAGGGTAGGACGGACAGGCGCAGTGTGTTGCGGGTGCTGGCGTGGCTGGGGGTGTCGGTGGCCTCGGCGCGCGGGGTGTTGGGTACGTCGGCGGGCGCCGCTGGGAGTGCTCCACCGAGGTCGGGAGGGACTCTGCGCTTCGTCTGTTCGATTCAGCAGATGACCGATCCGGCCGCCACGACGTGGATCGAAGCATCCAATCTGTTTCGGAACTCAGTCGAGTTTCTGACGTATGTCGACTCCGACAACGTGACTCATCCGTACCTCGCGGAGAGCTGGCATCCGTCCGAGGACCTCAAGACCTGGGATTTCAAGCTGCGCGAGGGCATCAAGTGGTCGAACGGCGACCCGTTCACCGTGGCTGACGTCGCTTTCAACATCAATCGCTGGATCGCTCCGAAATCCTTGTCGCCCAACCGCACGACCTTCGCAGCCGTGACGGGTATCGAGACGCTCGATGATTTCAGGTTCCGACTCCACCTGTCTCGTCCGGTCTGTTCCCTACCCGAACACCTCTATGCGGCGACGTGTCCCATCCTGCATCGGAAGTTTGAAGAGCAGGGCGCCAACTGGCCACGCAACCCCATCGGCACCGGGCCTTTTCAGCTCACCGACTATCACGTCAGTCGAATAGCCGTTTTCAAACGCCGGCGCGATTACTGGGGTCCGCCCGCTTATCTCGACGAGATCCGCTATCTCGATCTGGGGTCGGAGATCGCTACGCATGTCGCGGCGCTCGCCGCCGGCCAGGTCGACGTGCTTTATCGCATTACGATCGCCGAGCTCGATCTCGTCAAACGCTTCCCGTCGATGCAACTTCTGACCGAGCCGTCGGCTCAGACGCTGGTCATGCGCATGCAACAGGACCAGAAGCCGTACAACGACGTCCGGGTCCGCAAGGCCGTGGTGTTATCGGCCGACCGGGAGCAGATGATGCGACTCGCGTACCGCGATCAGGGCGTCCTGGGCGAGCATCATCACGTCGCTCCGTTTCATCCGGACTATTTTCGGCTGCCGCCTATCAAGCGTGACGTGGCGCAGGCACGGCGGCTGCTCGCCGAGGCGGGGTATCCTGATGGCATCGACCTCACGCTCGCTGTCGGTAATACGCAGGGCCGCTACGAACAGGACACGGCCCAGGTGCTGCAACAGAATTGTGCCGAGGCTGGGATACGACTGGCGCTGCAGTTGGTACCGGCTGCCCAGTACTGGACGATCTGGGACAAGGTCCCGTTTGGCATGACGTACTGGGGACATCGTCCCCTGGGGATCATGGTGTTGGAGCTGGCCTACCGTTCCGGCTCCGTGTGGAATGAAAGTCACTTTGCCAACGCGGATTTCGATGCAGCGCTGGATCGTGCTCTCGGGATCCTGGATCCGCAGCAACGCTCGGTGGCGATGGGGGACGCGGAGCGCATTCTCCAGGAGCAGGCCATCATTGTGCAGGCCTACTTTCCGAAGAAATTCACGGTCGTGGGCTCACACGTGCGCGATTTCCGCGCCGATCCGCAGGACTACTACCGCATGGACAAGGTGTGGCTCGCATGAGTGCGGCGTCAGATCTTTCAGGTGGAGTGTCGCGGTGGCTGCTGCGCAAACTCTTC
The DNA here is from genome assembly GCA_036270175.1 of Steroidobacteraceae bacterium. Lineage (GTDB taxonomy): Bacteria > Pseudomonadota > Gammaproteobacteria > Steroidobacterales > Steroidobacteraceae > 13-2-20CM-66-19. Next base: position 1,907 of record DATBCZ010000370.1, read on the forward strand.
GGCATGTTGCTGACGATGCTGGCGGTGTCGTTTCTGGTCTTTGCGGTGTTGGAGCTCAATGTCGATGACGTCGCAGTAAAGGTGCTCGGACAGTTCTCCACCGCGGATCAACGGCATGCGTGGCTCGTACAGAACGGGTACACGGCGCCCTTTCTGTGGCGCTATCTGCGCTGGATAGGGGAGTTCGTCACGGGACACTGGGGGACGTCGACCTATTACCGCGAGGATGTCCTGACGTTGATTGCTCCACGGCTAGCCGCTTCGGGATTGCTCGCAGGTGCCGCTCTGCTGGTGATCGTGCCGCTCGGGCTCGTGATGGGTGTGATCGCCGGGATGCGTGAGGGTTCGTTCGTAGATCGACTCGTGTCGGTGTTCGCGGTCGTCACCACGTCAATTCCTGAGTTTGCCTCGGCGGTGTTTCTCACGTCGCTGTTTGTCTTCTGGCTCGGCTGGCTGCCCGGTGTCAGCACCATGGCCGATGGGTTTCACCTGCGGGAGCTCGTGCTGCCGGTCAGTGTTCTGACGCTTTATTCAGCCGGCTACGTGGCACGTATGACCCGGTCGAGCATGGTAGAGGTCATGCAATCGCCCTACATCCGCACCGCGCGGCTGAAAGGCAATTCAATGCGAAGGATCATCGTGCGCCATGCGCTTCGGAATGCGCTCATCACCCCTGTAACGGTCATCATGTTGCAGATTCCGTGGCTGATGTCGGGTGTGATTGTTGTCGAAGTGTTTTTCGCATATCAGGGGTTCGGCACGCTGCTGTACCAGGCGGCGCTCAATACCGATATCTACCTCATCGAGGCTTGCACCATGATCAGTGTCGTGGTGGTGGTCCTGACGCAGGTTGCCTCGGATCTGCTGTACACCTGGCTGAATCCCCGGATGTCTATCCGTACCGCGCGCACGGCGGCGGGAGCGAAATGAGCACGAAGCATGTCTGGCTCAAGGCTCTAGCCCGTCCGACGCCAGCCATCGGCGCGCTGTTGGTCGGAGGTTGGCTCGTCATCGCGTTGCTCTCGCACGCGTTGGCTCCCTACGATCCGTTTCACAGCATGGTGCCTCTCATGACACCGGGAGCGCACGGTCCGGATGGTAGCGTCTTCTGGCTCGGGACGGACTCTCTGGGGCGCGATGTGTTGTCGCGACTCATTTACGGGGCACGTACAGTGGTCGTGGTCGCGACGGTGGCGACGCTCACCGCCTACGCGGTTGGTATCAGCACGGGGCTGCTCGCGGGTTATTTTCGGGGTCGCGTCGATATCGCGCTGTCATTTTTCGCGAACGTCATCTTGTCGTTTCCCGTGCTCGTGCTCTATATCGTGATCATCGTGGCGCTCGGCGCGTCGGCTGCCAATGTGGTGCTCGCCGTAACATTCGGGAGCGCTCCGGCGATCTTCCGTATTGTGCGTGCGATCACGATCGAGCTGCGCAGCCGCGACTTTATTGCCGCCGCCATCACGCAGGGCGAAAGCACCTGGCGCATTCTGCTCGTGGAGATCCTGCCTAACTCGAGCGGACCGCTGATCGTGGACTTTTGTCTGCGGCTGGGCTATTCCGCGATCACCATGGGTGTGTTGGGGTTTCTCGGTCTGGGACTGCCACCGCCAACACCCGATTGGGGCGGGATGGTGAATGAGGGTAGGACGCTGGCCTTCGCCTTTCCCCACCTGGTGCTGTTTCCGTGCCTGGCGATCTCGTCGCTGGTGCTCGGCCTGAGTCTGCTCGCTGATGGGCTGCGCCGACCGGCGTCGCGCTTGGGGAAGGCCGGATGAGACTTGCCAGAAGCATTGCCGTTCAGGCCGACGATGAAACGGTTCCGATTCTGGCGGTCGAACGGCTCAGTATTGCCCTGCCTAAAGGGGCGGATCGCGCTTTCGCGGTGGAGGATGCTTCTCTCGAGTTGCGACGGGGAGAGATTCTGTGCGTGGTCGGCGAGTCGGGCTCGGGAAAGTCTGCCTTGTCGGGAGCCATCATGGGAGCCCCCGCATCCGGGCTCAAAGTCGTGGGGGGCAGTGTCAGGCTCAAGGGCCAGGAGTTGACGAAGCTTTCCGAGCGAGCCTGGTGCCGTATCCGGGGCAATCGGATAGCCATGATTTTTCAGGAGCCTATGGCGTCGCTGAACCCTGCCGTTCCGGTCGGGTTGCAGATCATGGAGGTTTTCGAGCTCCACGCGAAGCTGAGTGTGGCTGAGCGGCGTGAGCGTGCGCTGGCTCTCATCCGCTCGATGCAGTTGCCCGATCCTGAGCGGATTGCCGCGTCCTTTCCGCACCAACTCTCCGGGGGACAGTGCCAACGCGTCATCATTGCGATGGCACTTGCTATGAATCCCGAGGTGCTCATTGCAGACGAGCCCACTACCGCGCTGGATGTCACCACCCAGGCGCAGGTTCTCAAGCTCATCCGCGAGTTGCGCACCTTGCATGGTCACACGATCCTGTTCATCACCCACGATTTCGGGGTCGTGGCGGAAATCGCGGACCGGATAGCGGTGATGCGCCATGGTCGCATCATCGAGATGGGGGAGGCGCGGCAGGTGCTGACTCAACCTCAACATCCTTACACCAGGGAGCTCCTGGCGGCCGTTCCGAGCCTGGTGCCGCCGACGGACCAGGGCGAGGTCATGGCGCCGGCTGCGAAGCCGGTGCTGGCCGTGACCGGGTTGGCAAAGAGTTATGGGCGGGTACACGCGGTCAACGAGATTTCTTTCGACCTCGAGCGGGGTACGACTCTTTCGATCGTGGGGGAGTCCGGGTGCGGCAAGAGTTCTTTGGCGAGGATCCTGGTGCGGCTGACCGCGCCGACCGCGGGCAGGGTTGATGTCAATGGCAAGTGTTTTCTGACGCTGACCGGGGGCGAGCTGCGCTCCTCTTGTCGCGCGGTGCAGATGATTTTTCAGGATCCGTTCGGGTCCCTCAACCCGTTGCGTACGGCCGGGGCCGTTATTGCGCGAGCGGCGGTGCTTGCTGGCGCGGATGTGCGTACGGCGCGTGAGCGCGCGGGCGAACTGTTTGATCGCGTTGGGTTACCTCGCGAGGGGCTGCAGCGGCGCCCAGCGGCGTTCTCCGGCGGGCAGAAGCAGCGCATCGGTATTGCGCGCGCGCTGGCCATGAATCCGGATGTTTTGATTGCCGACGAGAGCCTTTCGGCGCTCGACGCTTCTTCCCAGGCCCAGATTCTCGCGCTGTTGCGCAAGTTGCAGAACGAGCTCGGGCTGGCCATTTTGTTGATTACACACGATCTGCGCGTCGCCGCGCAGATCAGTCATCGTATCGCCGTCATGCAGGCGGGCCGGATCGTGGAGATCGGACCTGCCGGCCGCGTCATCAACTCACCTGAGCATCCCTACACCCGGGAGTTGCTCGAGTCGGCGCCTGGGCGCGGACTGGTGTAAGCGACGACTTCCGCGACTCGGCGACGCAAAGAATTTCTGATGGAGTTGGTGCGGTTATGAAGAGCAATGTGAAAGTCGTGGTGATCGGTGGCGGCGTCGTGGGCGCCAGTGTCCTGTATCACCTGACCAAAGCGGGCTGGAAGGACGTGTTGCTGATCGAGCGCGATGAGCTGACAGCGGGCTCGACCTGGCATGCTGCCGGCGGGATGCACACCGTGAACGGTGATCCCAACGTCGCCAAGCTGCAGCAGTACACGATCAATCTCTACAAGGAATTGGAGAAGATTTCCGGTCAGTCCTGCGGCGTGCACATAACCGGCGGGGTCATGCTGGCCGGCACCAAAGAGCGGCTCGACTGGTTGAAGATGGCCAAGGCACGCGGCCGTTATCTCGGCATGGACCTCGAGCTCGTGTCGGTTGCGGAAGCGAAGAAGCTGTTTCCCCTGATGGAGGAGAAGCACTTCGTCGGCGCGATGTACGATCCGATCGAAGGTCACGTCGACCCCTACGGCGTCACTCATGCCTATGCGAAGTCGGCGCAGATCGGTGGCGCCGAGGTCGTGCGGCATACTCGTGTGGTCGACCTCAAGGCGCGAGCCGATGGGTCCTGGGATGTCATTACCGATCATGGCAACGTTCATGCCGAGCATGTGGTGAATGCCGGCGGTCTGTGGGCGCGTGAAGTCGGGCGCATGGTGGGGCTGGAGTTGCCGATTCTGGCGATGGAGCATCAATACCTCATCACGGAACAGATCGCGGCACTCAAGGGCCAGAAGGAGCAGTTGCATTGCATCGACTTCGAAGGCGAG
>DATBCZ010000371.1:0-5809 GCA_036270175.1 Steroidobacteraceae bacterium
GCGAAGATTCTTACCGAGACCCTGCCGCGCGGTATGAATTTCGAGTGGACCGATCTCTCCTACTAGCAGATCGTCTCTGGCAGCACCACGGAATTCATCTTTCCGCTGTGCGTGTTGTTCGTGTTCCTGGTGCTCGCCGCCCAGTATGAGAGCCTGACCTTGCCGCTGGCCATCATCCTGATCGTGCCGTTGTGCCTGCTGGCGGCTATCGCCGGCGTGCTCCTCGATCACGGGGACAACAACATCTTCACCCAAGTCGGCTTGATTGTGCTCCTCGGCCTCGCGTGCAAAAACGCGATCCTCATAGTGGAGTTCGCAAAACACCTCCAGGAGGAGCAGGGGCACGACGCCGTCTCAGCCGTGTTGGAAGCGGCACGGATGCGTCTGCGACCGATCCTCATGACTTCCTTCGCGTTCATCATGGGTGTCGTACCGCTGATGGTGGCGGGCGGCGCCGGCGCCGAGATTCGTCACGCTCTGGGTACTACCGTGTTCGCGGGAATGCTCGGTGTGACGTTCTTCGGCTTGCTGCTGACTCCGGTGTTCTACGTGCTCGTCCGCCGCCTGACAGGGCGAAACGAGGCAGAGGCACCTAACCCAACGACAGCCCCGCCCGCGCTCGCTTCGCCGGAGGCCAACCATGCTTAATCCCACAATGAGTCGCGGCGTCGCCCTTGCGATCGCCGCGGTCCTCGCAGGCTGCGCGGTCGGCCCCAACTACAAACGACCCGACACACCCGTGGCCCAGCAGTTCGCGGGCGCCGAGACCAGCACCTACTCGACGGCACAAGATCCGCAAGTGGAATTCTGGAAGCAGTTCGACGATGAGACGTTAAATCAACTCGTCGGCGACTCGCTTACCGCGAACCATGATCTGCGCATCGCCCTCGGGCATCTCGTCGAGGCGCGGGCCGCCCGACGCGAATCGACTTTCGATCTCGCCCCGACGGTGACTGCGTCGGGAGGTCACCAGAATCAACTGGCTCCGGGGGCCGTGTACGGCTTTCCGGTATCAGCTTCGTATTACGACGCCGGCTTCGATGCCACGTGGGAGCTCGACTTCTTCGGCCGGATCCGCCGCAACATCGAAGCCAACACCGCACAGCTGCAAGGCGCCGAAGCCAATCTCCACGATGCGCAGGTATCTGTCATCGCGGAAGTCGCCCGGACCTACTTCGAGCTTCGCGGTCAACAAACTCAACTCGATGTAGCGCAGCGTAACGTCATCAACCAGACCGATACGTTAAAGCTCACGCAAGCGCGCCTGGAGGCCGGGCGTGGCACGGAGTTGGACACGTCGAGGGCCCAGTCACAGCTGAGCACGACTCTCTCGACGATTGCTCCGCTCCAGGCTGCCGTCGCGCGGTCGATTCACCGTCTGGGCGTGCTGACGGGGCGGGATCCGAACGCCCTCACTACATTGCTCGCCCCCGCGCGCGACCTGCCAGAGTTGCCGCAAATCGCCGCCGTTGGCGACCCGGCCAGCCTGTTACGGCGACGCCCGGATATCCGCGTGGCGGAGCGCCAACTGGCGTCCTCTACCGCCCTGGTCGGCGTGGCCATTGGCGACTATTTTCCGAAAGTCACCTTTACCGGCAACTTTACATATTCCGCAGCGCAGCCTAGTAATCTGGGCTCCGCGCCCTCACGTGGGTATGTGATCGGACCCGGTATCTCCTGGGCAGCGTTCGACTTGGGTCGGGTGCATGCGCAGGTCGCCCAGGCCCGCGCCAGAGACGATGTCGCCCTGGCCACTTACGAGAAAACGGTGCTTGGAGCCTTGGAAGAAACCGAAAATGCCCTGGTAACTCATGCCAGAGCGCGAGACAGCCTCACGCATGTGGCTGATGCGGCTGCGGCCAGCGCCACGGCGGCGCGGCTCGCTCGAACCCGCTACGAGGGCGGATACGTGGACTTCCTCGAGGTGCTCGATTCCGAGCGCACGCAACTCCAGGCTGAAGACACCCTGGCGCAGAGCCGGACCACGACGGCGACCAGCCTGATCGCTGTTTACAAAGCATTGGGCGGGGGTTGGGAGCAGGCGCCCCTGCCGCGCTACACTCGGGCGCAGGATCAGAAATGATTGAGGCCCGCAGCATGAACGCCACCCTGGCACTCCTGGAACCCTCTGCATTCGGCTCACCGACGTGCGCGGAGGAATTGACCCAAATCAATGAATCGCTGCACCGGCGGGAGAGCCTGCTGGGCGCGTCCGCCAAGGCGAGCCGCCTGCTGCTGGAAGCGCCAGATGTGCGGGCGGTAATCCCCAGGGTACTGGGACTCATTGGCGAGTCCGCACGCGTCGACCGCGTGAACCTCATGCTCACCAAGGCGGGCCCGAACGGCGAGCCGCTGCTCGCAGTGGTAAATGAGTGGGTCGCGGACGGAGTAGTCCCCTACTTAGACGATGCGTCGATGTCGACCTGTGACGAGCGCGACTGGTCAGCCGTGTGTAGCGAACTGCGCGCCGGCCGTAGCGTGTGCCTGAGCAAGAGCGATTCGGCGTCGGAGTACGCGTCTCCTGGATTCGAGGGCATCGGCACGAAGACGAAGGCGATTGTGCCGATCTTCATCGCTGGCGAATTCACGGGCATCGTGTCGTTCGACAACACAAAACAACGCCGTGCGATCGATACCGCCGAGTTGGCGGCGCTCGAGACCGCGGCGGGCGTCATCGGCGCGGCTCTGCATCGCGAACGTCTCGTGGATGACGTGAGGCGTGAGCGCGAGCGTGCGGCCGAAGAGCGCGTCGCAGAGCTTGCCAAGGCAAACCAGGTCATCCGTAGCAATCTCGAGCGACTCGCTAGTGAGCCCGACCTCGCGAGCTTCATGGGCCACATGTTGCTGGAAGCCGCGCGACAGTTCGATGCCGCCTCCGGCGCGGTCATCGTGTCGAAAGACACCCTGCAGGAATGGCGCGTTATCGCTCACGTGCGCGACGGACAGGTCGAGCCGCCTCCTTATGCGGTAAGTGTCCCGTTCGCCGACTCTTCGTTCGCCAACGCGTTCGCAACTCAGCAGGGGCCGGCGTACTTCAATCTCGAAAAAGAGTCCCCGGACCTCTGGCCCGGCGCGCTCGCCTTCCACCGTCGAGAAGGTTATGTCGGGGTCGTTGTTTATCCGCTCGTGTTTGGAGCGCGGAACGTCGGATTCTTCATCCTCAGCTTCCGCAGGAAAGCCTCGGATGTGCAGCGCAGCGAGCTGTTGGTAGCCCTGGCACAGCAAGCGACTCTCGCCGTGCAGCTCACGCGTCTCGCATATTCGGCGAAAGAGGCAGCCGTGCTGGTGGAGCGCACTCGCATCGGGCAGGAGATCCACGACGGTCTCGCACAATCTTTCACGGGCATCCTCATGCAGCTCGGCGCTGCGGAGGAGTTCCCCCCCTGCAAGCGCAAGAACTCAGACCTGGCTACCGTTCTCTCGCGCATTCGCGATCTGGCACGCGATGGACTTTCGGAGGCGCGTCGCTCCGTGATGGCACTGCGACTCGATCAGACGCGTCGCGCGGGATTGGAAATCGCCTTACGCCAATTGGCGGAGCGCTCGACCGTGCCGGGCGGGGTCACCTGCACCTTCCAGGGCGGAGGCATCGCCACCGGACTCAAGCCGGAGCACGAGCACGAGCTTTTACGCATTTCGCAGGAAGCGGTCAGCAACGCAGTACGCCACGCGCGACCGCGCACTGTAAGCATCACCATGTCGGACGGCCCGGCTCACTGGGAGTTGGCTGTCGCCGATGACGGCGTCGGAATGGAGCAGCATCCCGAGCTCTATGCGAGCGAGGGATTCGGGCTCATCAGCATGCGTCAGCGCGCCGGTGCGATCGGCGGAGAGTGGCAGATCGAAAGCCGTCCGGGTGCGGGCACGCGCGTCAGCGTCCGCATGGCGAAACGGGGGCCGTGATGGTCGCGGTCATCAAGCACAAGATTCGAGTCATTCTGGCGGACGACCACCCCGTAGTACGGGACGGGCTCGCCGCGATGGTAAATCAACAGGCGGATATGGAAGTGGTCGCCGAAGCCGGCGACGGTGATGAGGCGATCGCGCTTTACGAGCAGCATCACCCCGACGTCATGGTGTTGGATCTTCGCATGCCGAAGCGGGACGGCGTTGCTGTCGTGCAGCGAGTGCTCGAAGTCAACCCCAAGGCCTGCCTCCTCATCATGACGACCTACGACGGCGATGAGGATATCTTCCAGTGCCTCAGCCAGGGTGCGAAGGGCTATCTGCTGAAAGATGCGCCGCGGCAGGAGATTCTTTCGGCGATCCGCGCCGTGAGCGAAGACCGACCGTACACGTCGTCGTCGGTGGCGGCCAAAGCGCTGCAAAGAATGGCGAAGCCCAGCCTCACGCAGCGTGAGCTGGATGTGCTGCAGCTCGTTGCCCAAGGTCGGAGCAACAAGGACATCGCCCGACGCCTCGCTATTACGGAAGGCACGGCGAAGACACACGTTAAAGCGATTCTGACGAAATTGGACGCAATCAGCCGCACGGAGGCGGTAGCCGTCGCACACAAGCGGGGCATGATCCGTCTGTAGCACTGAAGACAGCGGTGTCAGCAGAGTCTTCTCAGCCCTGCGCCTCCCAAATACGGTAACACTTCAGGTGGAAGCGTAGCGTTCGCACGCTTCCCTGCGTCAACAGTTCGACCTCGTATTCGATGTCATGCATGTTGACGGCGAGGCCACACACGTTGCAAGCAGCGCCGGTTCCGTAGCCCGCCCAAGTCCGAACGGGTTCTTCGTACGGTAACGGCTGCCGTTCATCTTGCTTCAGGTCTGCCGTGCAAGTCGGCGCTAAGTTGACCATGCGCGCTCCCTCCGTATCCTCGGGACAACGTTGGTTTGGACGCAAGGATGACACGTTAATTCCCGCAGCGGACGTAAAGTTTTGCTACAGAAAGATTGCACCTTTCCAATGCCTTTCAGCGCATGTTCAGCTCTTCGGTGGCTGAAATCCTTCGGGTGCCTGGGAGCCGGCGCCGAAGAAAAATTTCTCCATTTCGGCTTCGAGAAATTTGCGCGCCTTGGGCTCGATCGGTGAGAGGCGGTACTCGTTGATGAGCATTGTTTGATGCTTCAACCAACGCGCCCAGGCCTCCTTGGACACGCCCTCGTAAATGCGCTTACCGAGCTCTCCAGGGTAGGGCTGCCGGTCGAGGCCAGGGGCCTCCTGCTTGAGAAATACACATTGAACCATTCGTGCCATAGAAACCTCTCAGCCCGCGACGCGCTCATCGAACATGGTCGGACTCGCGAGCTCTTCCAACAAAGTCTTGACGGGTGCGGGTAGCCCAATGCGCGCGGGCGCACGGGTGTTGTACCAGACGTTCTGAGCCCCATCCATGACCCCGGCGCTACCGACGCACCGTGCCAGAAGAGGCGTGATAACGAGATCGAAGTGAGTGAAGGCGTGCTCGACGAGATTCAACGCGCGCGGCTCGTCCTGCGCCTTCTGGAGAGACTGCCGCATATAGGAGCGTGCGTCGCCAGGCGTATCGAACTCAGGGAGACACCAGAGGCCACCCCATACGCCGCTATCGGGCCGGCGCTCGAGTAGAACGCTACCGTCCTCGCGCACAGCCACCAACATGAAAACCTTGCGCAGACGCCGTTCGCGCGTCGGTCGAGGCGACGGAAGCTCGTGCTGGCGGTTCGTCAGCCTGGCGACACAGCCTTCCGACAATGGGCAGTAGGTACAGAGAGGCTTGCGCCGGGTACAGACGGTTGCTCCCAGGTCCATGATCGCCTGGGTATAGACGTCGACTCCTTCGGCAGGGGTACAGGCGTCGGCGAGCTGCCAGAGCCGA
>DATBCZ010000372.1:0-6452 GCA_036270175.1 Steroidobacteraceae bacterium
ACGCGAGCAGCAGCCGCGCACTTCCAGGCCAACGCGTGCTCGCGCCCCCCGGATCCAATGATCAGAACTTTCATTTAGTGGCGGAAGTGGCGCATGCCGGTGAGCACCATGGCGAGCCCGTGCTCGTCCGCGGCCGCGATGACTTCGGCGTCGTTTTTCGAGCCACCCGGGTGGATGACGGCTCGAATTCCATACTCAGCGGCTACATCGAGCCCGTCCCGGAACGGGAAGAAAGCATCGGACGCCATGACGGAGCCCTCGACCTCGAGCATCTCGTCCGCCGCCTTCATGGCGGCAATCCGGGTCGAGTAAACGCGACTCATCTGTCCCGCGCCCACTCCGATGGTGCTGCGGTCACGCGCGAAAACGATCGCGTTGGATTTCACGAATTTGCAGACGCGCCAGGCGAAGAGGAGGTCAGCAAGCTCCACTGGTGTCGGCTTGCGGCGAGTGACGACCTTCAGGTCTTTGGCGTCGACGCTGCCGGTATCGCGTGTTTGGATGAGTAACCCGCCCGTGACGCTACGGTATTCGAGCTCGCCGGCCGGCGTGCGGTGCAGATCGCCCAGAACCAACACGCGCACGTTCGGCTTGGCAGCGAGGGCCTTCGCCGCGTCGGGGGACACAGAGGGCGCTGCGAGAACCTCCACGAACTGGCGATCGACGATTGCGGCCGCCGTCGTCACGTCCAACTCGCGGTTGAAGGCGATGATGCCGCCGAAAGCCGAAGTTGGATCGGTGCGATACGCACGGTCGTAGGCTTCCAGCGGCGAAGCGGCCACGGCTACGCCACACGGATTCGCGTGCTTCACTATCACGCAGGCGGGTTCGTCGAACTGTCTCACGCACTCGATAGCGGCGTCGGCGTCGGCGATGTTGTTGAACGACAGATCTTTGCCCTGCAGGACCGTCGCCGTGGAAACACTCGCGCCGCGTGGAGCAGGACTCCTGTAGAAAGCCGCGTGCTGGTGCGGGTTCTCGCCGTAACGCAGCTCCTGCACCTTGTCGAAAACGAGGGGCAGCGTTGTTGGAAAACGCTCCGCCGGGTGGCCGTACCCCTCGAATGGATGGCGCTCGGACAGATAGCTCGCCACCATCGTGTCATAGCGCGCGGTGTGCGCAAACACTTTTGCTGCGAGTCGTGAGCGCAGCGCCAGCGTGGTCTGGCCCTCATGCGCCCTCAGCTCTTCCAACAAGGCGCCGTAATCAGCCGGATCCACGACGACCGATACGGAATCGTGATTCTTGGCCGCGGCGCGCAACATGGCGGGGCCGCCAATATCGATGTGCTCGATGGCCTCGGCGTAGCCGCAGTTGGGGCGAGAAACAGTTTCAGCAAACGGATAAAGATTGACCACCAGGAGGTCGATCGGCGCGATCTGGTGAAGCGCCATCACCGCGTCGTCCACTCCGCGGCGCCCGAGCAGGCCGCCGTGAATCTTTGGATGTAGCGTTTTGACACGCCCATCCATGATCTCCGGAAAGCCCGTGTAGCTGGAGACCTCGCGCACCGTGAGGCCCGCGCTCGTTAGCAGACGTGCGGTGCCGCCAGTGGAGAGAATTTCTACGCCATGGCTTGCGAGCCAGCGCGCCAGCTCGACCAGTCCCGTCTTGTCAGAGACGGATAGCAGCGCGCGGCGTACGGGCAACAACATGACGGTAGCCGAGGCCTCGAGAGCCTCAACCTCCCAGGCCGAATTGCTTCAACTTCTTGCGCAATGTACCGCGATTGATTCCGAGGATACCGGCTGCACGGCTTTGATTTCCTTCCGCATAGTCGAGCACCACGCGAAACAGCGGCTCTTCAACCTCGCGCAGCACCAGGTCGTACAGGTGTGCCGGGCGGTGACCGTTCAGGCTCGTGAAGTAATCGCTCAGCGCACGCTCGGCATGACCGCGTAGCGGCAGCTCGCGGCCGTTGAGTCTCGCAACGGCGCTTTCGCGAGCCCGGCTGCTCTTCTTTTTTGCTGTCATGAGAAAGCCCCCAAAAAAATCGTCTCATCAGGCCGCCTGCGCGGCCTCGCCCGCCCACTCGTCGAAATGTTTGCCTGCCAGCGCGAACTGCGCAGCCGTGCTTGCAGCTCCCATGAGATCGCGGCGGACCTGCGCCGAATCCGGAAAGCACTGTTCGCAATACCAGCCGAGATGTTTGCGCGCGATCCGGACTCCGGTTCCCTCGCCGTAGAAGGCGTACAAGGAGTCGAGATGCGCGAGGATAATATCACGCACCTCCGTGCGCGAGAGTGTGGCGTGAGAATTTCCGTCAGCCAGAAACGCGTTGACAGAGCGGAAGATCCATGGCGCGCCATGACTCGCGCGGCCGATCATTACTCCGTCGGCACCCGTGAAATCAAGTACCTCGCGCGCCTTTTGCGGCGCGTTGATATCTCCGTTCGCGAATACTGGAATTCTGATTGCAGATTTGATAGCGCGAATGGTCTCGTACTCGGCGGCGCCCTCATAATAATCCGCGCGTGTGCGGCCATGTACGGCAAGTGCTTGAATTCCGCTGCTCTCTGCGATACGAGCGATGCTCACACCATTACGGTGCTCACGATCCCAACCGGTGCGGATCTTGAGCGTCACGGGCACGCTCACCGCGCCTACAACCGTTTCGAGACTGCGCGCCACGAGTGACTCATTCTGGAGCAGCGCCGAGCCGCAGAGTTTGCCGCAAACTTTTTTCGCAGGACAACCCATGTTCAGATCGATGATCTGCGCACCCTGGTCGACATTGAGCCGCGCGGCTTCTGCCACCGTTTGCGGATCGGCGCCCGCGAGTTGCACCACGCGCGGCTCCGGTTCGCCCTCGTGACTCATGCGAAACCGCGATTTAGCCGTATTCCACAGACGCGTGTCCGACGTCAACATCTCGGACGCCGCGAGTCCCGCGCCTAATTTGCGGCACAAAATGCGGAAGGGCCGATCCGTCACGCCTGCCATTGGAGCGAGTACAACTGGGGAGGGCAGGACGTAGGGGCCTATAGTAATCATGGCGAATACAGAATCAACGCGAAGCAGGATCGTTCGCGCAAGCTATTCCGCCGGCCGGGGCGGGCAGGCAGGCATCGATCTCGAAGCCAACTGCGTTGGAACCCGGATCCACGAAGGCCATCTCGGCGTCGATGCGTTGACCTGCTGGCAGAAATGCTGTGTCAGCCGTGGCACGGGGTAGGTAACTTCCCGGTGGAACATCGCGCGCTGCGATCCGGTTGCCGAAGCGATCCTGCAATGTCACTCGCAACAGCGGCATGGGTTGCGGCTGGTGCGCGCCATTCTTGACGCTGGCCCGAACCATGATCTGGCCGGCGCTGCCCGAATCAACAGAGGCGCCGAGTTGGCGCACGTCATAAGCATGTAGATCCCACCGCGGTATGAGATGCACGCCGAGCGCCGCATAGAGCGCGGTGATCGGCTTGTTGAATCGCGCCGTCGCGGCCAGGTCGTTGCGATAGTGATTCACGATCTGTGCGGCGAGAAGAATGACCAGGGCGCCAGCTCCAGCGCTCCACAGTGTTGCCGAATTGAGCAACGTCGTCCTTGCGGGTGGCGGCGGTTCCAACTCGATGGCGCTGGGCGCCACTCGAGCGCGCGCGAGTGCGGCGAGTCGCCCCGGCGGGGGTTCCGCCACCGCGTCGACTCCGAAGGCCTTGACCGCCGCTCGCGGTGGCGGCTTCGAAACAACTTGCGGTTCGAAGAATGCCTCTTCCTCGACCGGCTCCGGCTGTGGCGATTTGGCCGGCGCTTGTGATGACGATTCCGCGGGCGAAGGGCGCAGTTGCGACTGGATCTCGGCGAAGGGTGAGCGCTGTTGCGGAGGCTCGGCGGGTGGTGAGCGCAACTGCTGTTGCGGCGGCGTCTCCGGGAGCGGGCCTCGCGGCGCGAGTCTCGCCGAAGGAGCTTGTTGGGCTTGGGGCGCCGAAGGGGCCAGGGGCGTCTGCGGTGCGAAGGCGGACAGCGGCGCCTGCGGTGCCGACGGCACCGGAGTCGCGGGCGCGGTGGGCTTACGGATCGCATCGGCATCCGCGTCACCCAGGCCCACCTTGAGTTTGCGCATCTCGGTGGTGGAGGAGAGGAAATCGGCATCGAGCTCGAACTCGTCGTCGCCGAAGGCGCTGCTCAATCCCATTGAGTCCGGTTGCGAAACGTCGGGTGCCGTGGATCCGGGCCGGTTGGCGGAACTCGCTCCCGTTGGGCTGCTCGCTGGCGCGCTCACCGAAGTGGAACCGCCGCCTGGGAACACTTCCTCACTCTTCAGGACGATCGCCTTGAAGCTGCCCGTCGCAGCCGTCCACTCCGGATTCGGCGGCGGCTCTACGAAGACCTGGTTGACGTCTGCCGCGTCGGGATTGAACTCCAGCGCGTCTTCCGGGATCGCGTCGTCATCGTCAATTTGTAGCGGCGGCACGGGCCCAGACGGCGGCGGCGCGGGGGGCGGCGCCGCGGGTTGCTGTGGCCGCAGAGGTGCCGCGGACTGCGGCCCTCGGGCGGGCGGAGCTGGCGACCGCTGCGCCGGCGATGCATTAGTCTCCGCCGAGCGTGGAAACGGTGTGGAGGACGCCGAAGGCGCGGAGGGTGCGGCCCCCAGAGGTGCTCGCGTCGGCGATGCGCTGGGCTGCTGTGTACGTGCCGGAGGGGCGCTCGGCTGCTGCGGCGGTCGTGCCGCTGGTGCCGGCGACTCTGGTGGTCGGGTGTAGGTGAACGACCCGGTTGCCTGTGGGGGGCGCGCCGGCGTTTGAGGCGGCTGGGAGGGGGGTGCCGGAACCGCGGTCGGTTGCGGTCGGGGGTGCACGCCGGTGGACGAAGGAGGCACGCCTTGAGACGCCGCTGCGGCGGCGGCGGCGTTCCGATCCTCAGAGAGTCGGGCGAGGGCGTTGAAGACGTTAGAGCAGCGCCCGCAGCGAACATAACCTTGCGCCACGCGCAGATCCGTCGCGGTAACGACGAGCGTCAGGGCGCACTTTGGGCAGACCGTAAACATTACAGCTAGTCAGCCGCCGTCAGTGACGCCGTCAGTGACGCCGTCCGGAAAGGCCGACCCAACCCTCGCGCTGTCCGAAAGGGCGTATATCAAAGCATGCGTTATAAGCGCGTGTCACGTCGGATACCTCGCTCTCCATGAGCCCCGCCAGGACCAAGTCCCCGCCGGGGCGTACGAGGGCCGCAAAGCGCGGCGCCAGCTCGCATAGTGGCCCCGAAAGGATGTTCGACAGGAGGACGTCCACTCCCTCGGGTAGCGAGTCCGCCGAGCTATGAAGCAGGACATGCTCGCTGACGCCGTTGGATTCTGCGTTATCCCGAGTGGCAATGAGCGCCTGCGGGTCAATATCAAAACAATGTGCGTTCGCAGCACCCAACTTGACGCTCGCCACCGCCAATATCCCTGAGCCACATCCATAATCGATAACCCGCGCCCCCGCCAGGGGGCTTCGGTCGAGCCACTCGAGGCACAGCGCGGTTGTTGGATGGGTACCCGTGCCAAACGCCAGACCCGGGTCCATTTTCACGACCACGGCGTCGGGATCGGCCACCTGCTCGTGGTTCGGACATATCCACAGCCGCTCGCCGAAGCGCATGGCATGAAAATCCTTTAGCCATTCACGCTCCCAAGCGCGGTCCTCGACGACCCGGGCGCGGATGAGTGCCGAGGGGACGCCGAGCGCTTCGCTCAATAGACGCGCGAGCCGTACGGGTTCAGGTGCCACCTGCGTCCCCGGTCCTACGTCACCTTCGGGCCCGTCGGCCTCGCCACTTACGAACAACGCCTGCATCCGCGTGGCAGGCCACAGACGAAACTCCCCAGGCAATGGTTCGAGAATCGGATCGTCGCGCGAGTCGACAAAGGTCACGGCGGTAGCCCCGCACGCGAAGCACGCCGCCTCTGCCGCTTCCGGGTCGAGCGGACCCAACTCGAATGAAAGCTCTACAAACCTGAGGGCCTGTCCCATACCTCTGCCGCTCATGAGCGCGCAGCCGCGCGCGTAAGGAGCCTGAATCCCGCAGTAACCCTGTCCCCTTGCGCTGCGACTTACCGCAATCCCAGGCGGCGCTCCAAGTAGTGAATGTCGGTGCCACCCTTCTGGAATGCCGCGTGGTTGAAAATCTCCTGGTGGAGCGCGACGTTCGTGCGGATGCCCTCGATCACCATCTCCGCCAGAGCGTTTTTCATACGCGCGATTGCGGTTTCCCGCGTGTCGCCGTGCGCGATGATCTTGCCGATGAGGGAGTCATAGTTCGGGGGTACGTTGTAGCCCGAGTAGATGTGGCTATCGACCCGCACTCCCGGGCCGCCCGGCGCATGCCAGAGGCGGATCGGGCCCGGTGAGGGCATGAACGTTTTCGCGTCCTCGGCATTGATACGGCATTCGATCGCGTGACCGCGGATCTGCACGTCGCTCTGCACGTAGGGGAGGCGCTCACCACTGGCGATGAGCAACTGCGCCTTCACGAGA
>DATBCZ010000373.1:0-4538 GCA_036270175.1 Steroidobacteraceae bacterium
CGTTTGACCGATGCATTTGCCTCTCTAGTACTAGAAACGCAGCAGTAGCCAAATCGGCTTACTGGGCGAAACCCTTTAAAATCCCGGCCAAGGGGAACGTGGCGCGGGCTGTTGGCGTGACGCCACGGCGGCAAGCTGTTCGGTCATCCTGGCATCGGCGAGCCGGGACGTTCCAGGACGCAGGTCACGCGGCAGCTCGATGGGGCCGTAGCGAACCCGGAGCAGCCGGCTCACCTCGAGTCCTACGGCCTGCCAAAGGCGCCGGACCTCACGGTTACGCCCTTCGTGGAGCACTACACGAAACGTGGTGTTGATACCGTCGGAAGCTTCTGTATCCACGTTCTCCTGTGAAACCCGGTCGAAACGCGCCGGGCCGTCATCGAGATTCACACCTTCGAGGAGTTGGCCGATCAGTCCGGGCTGCGGCCGGCCGCGTACGCGCACCAGATACTCGCGCTCGATTTCACTGGAAGGATGCATGAGCTGGTGAGCGAGCTCGCCGTCGGTCGTAAAGAGGAGCAGACCGGAGGTATTCACGTCCAGGCGCCCCACGGTTATCCAGCGTCCGTTCCCCGGTTGGGGGAGGCGCTCGAACACCGTCGGCCGCCCTTGCGGGTCATTGCGCGTGGTCACCTCGCCGACCGGCTTGTGATAGAGGAGCAGCTCGCGCGAAGTCAGCTGGGCCGGATCGAGGTCGAGCTTGCGCCCATCCAGGCACACCTCGTCCTGCGGCGACGCGCGGTCCCCGAGTTGTGCGACCCGACCGCTGATGGTCACACGACCGTCACGGATCCACTGCTCGACGCTGCGACGCGAGCCGAGACCGGCCGCGGCCAGTAGTTTCTGAAGTCTGATCATGGGGAAATTCGGATAGAATCCTGGGCGATTATAACGTCCGAGTCTGGACAGATACTCGGCAATTCCTTGTCTGGAATATCTACGTCAGAGTAGAAGTAAAACCACCATGATCTACGACAACATTCTCGGCACGATCGGTAAGACCCCCATCGTCCGTATCCAGCGTCTCGCTCCCAAGCACGTAACAATGTACGTGAAGTGCGAGTTCTTCAATCCACTGAGCTCCGTGAAGGACCGACTTGCCATCGGCATCATCGAGGATGCGGAACGCAAGGGCACGCTTAAGCCGGGCCAGACCGTAATCGAGGCCACTTCGGGTAACACCGGCATTGCGCTCGCCATGGTCTGCGCGGCGAAGGGCTATCCGTTCGTCGCCACCATGGTGGAAACGTTCTCTATCGAGCGCCGCAAAATCATGCGCATGCTCGGGGCCAAGGTCATTCTCACCCCGGCCGCGGAACGCGGTACCGGAATGGTGAAAAAGGCTGCGGAGCTCGCGCAGAAGAATGGCTGGTTCCTGGCGCGTCAGTTCGAGAACGAGGCGAATCCCGCTTATCACCGCAACACCACCGGCCCTGAGATCCTCGAGGACTTCGCCGGCAAGCGGCTCGACTTCTTCGTCACCGGCTGGGGTACGGGCGGCACACTGACCGGTGTTGGCCAGATGCTCCGGCTCGCGCGGCCCGATGTGCAGATTATCGCGACCGAGCCCGCCGCGGCGTCACTCCTCGCCGGCAAGTCCTTCTCCCCTCATAAGATCCAGGGGTGGACCCCGGACTTCGTGCCGGCAGTTCTCGACAAGGAAGTGCCACACCGCCTGCTGACTGTCACAGACGCCGAAGCGATCGAAGCCGCACGCGCCCTGGCACGCAGCGAAGGTATCTTCTGCGGCATTTCTTCTGGCGGCACGTTCGCCACGGCCACGAAGGTCGCTGCGGAAGCGCCGGCAGGATCCGTCATCCTGGCGATGCTGCCGGATACGGGCGAGCGTTATCTTTCAACTCCGCTCTTCGAAGGCATTGCCGAAGGCAGTGATCCAGAGTCTTGAGAACAGCAGCTCCCACTTCCGCGAGCACCGACGATCATCCAACATCGGGCCGCGAGGAGAAAATTGGCGCGCGACACTACGCGCAGATGCCCGATCCGTTTCCGATGTGGCGTGGTGGCGCGCTCCACGGTGCCCATATTGCGTACGAAACCTGGGGCACACTGAACGAAGCGCGCGACAACGCTGTGCTGCTTTTCACGGGACTCTCGCCGTCGGCGCACGCGGCCTCGTCGCACGATGACCCGAGCGACGGCTGGTGGCAGAGAATGGTGGGTCCCGAGTTGGGTATCGACACCGATCGGTTCTTCGTGATTTGTGTGAACTCACTCGGCAGTTGTTTCGGCTCGACGGGAGCTGCCTCCATCGACCCGGCGACGGGTAAACCTTACCGCCTGACTTTCCCCGACCTCTCGGTCGAGGACATCGCCCGGGCCGGCTACGAGACCATGCGGTCGCTGGGAATCAAGCGTCTCGACGCCGTCGTGGGTCCTTCACTCGGCGGAATGGTGGTGCTCGCCTTCGTGGCGCAATTTCCCGGCGCCGCACGTCGACTCGTGAGCGTCTCGGGGACAGCGGCCGCATCCCCGTTCGCGATCGCCCTGCGTTCGATTCAACGCGAAGCCATTACGAGCGATCCGGACTGGCAGCACGGGCATTACACGGCGGACAAGCCGCCCCGCAGCGGGCAGCGCCTCGCGCGCAAGTTGGGAACCGTCACCTACCGGTCGGCGGCGGAATGGAAGTTGCGTTTCGATCGCGAGCCGATTCGCCCTGACATGAAGCGAGGCGATCCGTTCGCTTCCGAGTTCGCCGTGCAAGGCTACCTCGAATCGCAGGCCGCGAAGTTCGTGACGGCCTTCGACGCGAACTGCTACCTATACCTGTCGCGCTCAATGGATCGCTTCGACCTGGGCAAACATGGCGAGCATGTGGAGATTCTGCGCCGCGCGCAGCTGGAGCAGGCGCTTGTCATTGGCGTCGAGACGGACCTGCTGTTCTCGATCTCGGAGCAACGTGCGGTCGCTCGCTCCCTCGATGAGGCTGGCATCACGACCTACTTCAGGCCACTCGATTGCATCGAGGGGCACGACTCGTTCCTCATCGAGGTGGAGCGATTCGGGCTCGAGATCCGGAGTTTCTTGAGCCGGCAATAGGGTCGGGGTAGCGCGGCGGCGCGCCGGCGTCATGGGCTAGCGGTGGCGGAGCCAAACAAGCCGCGCCATCAACCCTCGACGGTGGCGTCACCCGCGATCACTGGCAACAGCGGCGGCAACGGACAATGCAACAGCGCGCACACGGTGCGCAGCAGCTCCGCCTCCTCCTCCATCAGCACCTCGTCGTTGGCGATTGTCTTGACCAGGCCCTCGATCAACGCCTTCTTCGCGAAGGGGTGCAGCTGCTCGAGCCTCGGCAACGCCGCACTCAGCTTCTGCGCCCAATCTGCAGCGGGCGAGTAAGGCGGACGTCGCATCGGTAACACTGTCGAAATACCCACTTCGTAGGATTCCCGCGCCGCGCGCTCGTCCTGCGTCCCGATCTGCGCGAGGACGGAAAATAGCAGAGCGATCTCACTCACCGCGCCTTCGAGCGTCACCGTACCGTGGGGCGCCGTCGCGTCGAGCTCATCGTTCAACAGCGTCTCGAGCAATTTGGCGAGACAGAATTCAAACACGTCGATGCGTGCATCCGCGTGGATGAGCTGGGTGGCAAGCTGACCTAATGCCCTGCGCTGTGGCACGGTTGAGCGACGCAGCGACGGGAAGGACCGTTGCAGGGCTGGCAAACGCAACATGGGATCGAGAGCCTGCGCCAGGGGGATCACCCGCTGGATCACCGCGAGGCTTGCGGCATTGGCGGATTTGGAGAGCATCGCAAGTTGTTGATCGCGAACCGCGGGGTCGCTGCTGATCAGAAGAGCGATAACCAACGCCTGCGCACCGCCCGGGGATTCCGTCAGCTCGCGGATGGGCTGGGGCAGCGCCAGACGAACCGCCTGCGCGTGAGCAATGTGCGCCATGTCGGGGCGCCCAACCTGGGTCGCGAAGTGCGACGCGGGCGAGTTGGATGTGGCGGCGCCGGTGGCGGCCGCACCCGGCACGACGTTCGCGGGCGCGATCTGGCCAACGCCACCCAGGCCGCCGCCGGCCTGACTCGCCGCCACACCGCCGTGCCCCGCAACTTCCGCCACCGTCGGATCCTGATCGGGCTCGGCCGCCGCGGCTTCCAACTCCCGCGGGTCGAAATGCGGATCCAACTCGCGGATGCGCTCGAGAATCGGTGGATGCGTCGCGAACACGCGCGATAGACCGTCGGCAAAAAACATATGCGCAGCCTGCTCGGCATCCGCTGCGACGAGCGCCGACCCTTCCGGTAACGCGGCGATCTTTACCAGCGCGCCCTTGAGACCCTGGGGGTTGCGCGTGAACTGTACCCCCGAGGCGTCCGCGAGGCGCTCGCGCTGGCGCGCCACCGCCGCCTGCAGAATGCGCCCCGCCATGAGCCCGATATAACCCAACACCATGACCGCGAAGCCCAGCGCCACCAACCCGCCCGAGTTGCGGCGGTTACGCGGTGAGACCTCCAGAATCATGCGGCCGATCAACCCGATCACGAACAGCCCGAAGATCCACCC
>DATBCZ010000374.1:0-6869 GCA_036270175.1 Steroidobacteraceae bacterium
CGGCGCGGATAGCGAGGCAAGCACGTGCTCGGCGACCGGTCCGGCCTCCTCGGGCGAATGCAGGCCCGGTATGAGCAACAGGAACTCGTCGCCACCCGCTCGCGCCACGGTATCGCCGACGCGCAGGGTTTCCGTCAGGCGTCGGCCGAGCTGTTGGAGCAGAGTGTCGCCCGCCGGATGTCCCAGGGTATCGTTGATGGTTTTGAAGCGGTCGACGTCGAGAAACATCACGGCGAGCGTCTCCGCGCTGCGCTGGGTGTGCGCGATGGCCTGGTGCAGCCGACTGAGGAGGAGCGTGCGGTTGGGAAGTCTCGTGAGCGCGTCGTGATAGGCGAGAAAGCGGATCTGCCGCTCGCGTTTCTGTTGCGTCAACACCCGCTCGCGGAGCGTTTCCTCCATTCTCTTGCGCGTCGTGACGTCATGGAAGTAGCCGTACCAGATGACGCTGCCGTCCGGCTGTGCTTCCGGCGTGCCGCGGGCCTCCACCCAGATCTCTCCCCTCGCCGGGTGAAGTACCCGCCATTCGTCATGGATCGCGGCCTTGTTCTGGATGCGATCGCGAAACATCTGCGTGACGCGCGTGCGGTCTTCGGGATGGGTCAGTGATACGGCCAGCGAGACATCGGCCGCGAGCTCCTCGGGCGTGCGACCGTAGATGTGCGCAATCGCCGGCGTGGAGTAGGGCATTGTAAACTTGCCCTCCGGCGAGATGCGAAACTCGAAGATCGCGACGGGCGCGATGCTGGCGATCTTGTCGAGCCGGGTCCGTAAGGCGCTGCGCTCCCGGTCGTGGCCGTGGGCGCTGGCAATGGCCGCCACCATGGCGTCGGCAACCTGGGTGGCGAACGTCTCATACTGCGCGTCGAACCTGCGCCGTGGATTGATACCCAACACCAGGAAGCCGATGGGCTTGCCATCCCAGGCGCCGACCAGCAGTAGCACCACGGCGCAGCGTGCCGGCTCCGGCCACGCCCCGCCGGGAATCGTGCCGGTAATCCGGGTCGCGAGGTCCTCGACGAGGTGCTGGCGCCTCGTGCGCAATACGGTGCTGAAGGGCCACGGCTCTTCCGGCGTGCCGGTGTTTGAAAGGGGTACGATGGCCGGACAGGCCGGACTGCCTGCCGGAAATCCGGCCGCCGCCACCAGGTAGGCGAGGCGATCGTTCTCGCTCATGAGGTACGTCATGCAAAACGGAACATCCGCGGCTCCGGAGGCCAAAATGTCCGTTCCCAACACGCAGGCCTGCTCGACGGAGCTCGCGCCCGCCGTTCCGGTGGCGAACGAGTGCAGGAGCAGCCCGCGGCGTCGGCCAAGTACACGCGCGGTCGTCTCGGACGCCGGCATGAAGAGGCCGACGACGCGGTCCTCCTCGCCACGGATCGGACTTATCCCGTAGTCGAAGTAACATTCCTCGACATACCCGTGCCGGGACGAAGCAAAGAACTGCCTTTCAGCCGAAATCGCTTCGCCGTGATGGAACGCGCGCTCGAAGCTTGGCCCGAGGAACTCCCAGATCTCGGGACGCACTTCGCGGACGGGGCGTCCTAACGCGGCGGGGTGCCGATCGCCTTCCAATGGGATCCATGCATCGTTATAGAGCAGGATGTAGTCCGGGCCCCAGTAGACGGCGATCGGTAAGCGGGTGCTCAGGCAGATACTGACAGTCGAGACCAGGCTCTGGGGCCAGGTGTCGGGCGATCCGAGGGGTGTGGTCGACCAGTCGAGCGCCTGCAGTAGTGCCCCGACCGTGCCGCCAGTCGCGAATATAGACGCCTCGAGCTTCGAGCCCATTTTGCACAGGCTCCTGCTGTGATGATGTGGGGGCAAGCTCCCTCTTGCTGTTGCGTCGCCACTATCGTAACCGATCGTGGGCACTGCGGTTCCCATGTGCGGTGCGTCAATCCGGCGGCCGGCAATCCGGTACACTTCGACGTGATGAGGACCGCTGTGACCTGCGGTGCGGTGGCACTGCTATGCCTGACTTTGCTTGGCGTGATGTCCTGCTCCGCGGGGTTTTCCGGCAGCGAGTCGCTTTCCCATGGCCGCTTCCATGACGTGCACATCTACAAGCCGAAGTCGGAGGTGCGGCACTTCGTGCTGTTCTTCTCGGGTGACGGCGGGTGGGATGACGGAATCGGCGATCTTGCCCGAGCGCTCGCGGACCAGGGAACGCTCGTTGCGGGCATCGACAGTTCCGACCTGTTCGAAGAGCTCGAAAAGGACGGCGGCAAGTGCGCCTTCCCGGTGGGTGACATGGAGAATCTCAGTCACTTCGTGCAGGCGTACTACAAGCTTCCGACCTACTTCACCCCGATCCTGATCGGCCATTCGGCGGGAGCGTCACTCGTCTACGCCGCGCTCGCGCAGGCGCCGCCGGGAACGTTCACGGGTGCGCTGTCCTTGTCGTTTTGCGCCGATCTGGATCTCCACAAGCCGCTCTGCAAGGCGGCGAACCTCGATTACACGTCCCGCGCGGACGATGGCGGGGTGCGACTCCTGCCTCCTCCCAAAGGACTCTCCGCGCCCTGGGTCGCGCTTCACGGGACCGAGGACGACGTGTGTTCCCTCAAAGAAGCACAGGTGTTCGTGTCCAAGACCCCCGGTGCCCGTTTCATAGCGTTGCCGGGTGTGGCTCATAACTACGGCGACATGGAGAGCTGGCTGCCCCAGTTTGACTCCGCCTTCTCCTCGATCGCCGCGCTCGAGCCACCGCATCTGCAGGCGCCTCCGCAAAGCCTCGCCGATCTGCCGATTGTCGAAGTGCCGCCGACCGGCACGGGCGTCGATGACACCTTCGCGGTGTTATTTTCGGGAGATGGCGGCTGGGCGGGAATCGACCGTGAAGTGGCGGACGTACTCGCGAGCCGCGGGATACCCGTGGCGGGCTGGGATTCATTGCGGTATTTCTGGACGCCGCGAACGC
Organism: Steroidobacteraceae bacterium; assembly: GCA_036270175.1. Taxonomy (GTDB): domain Bacteria; phylum Pseudomonadota; class Gammaproteobacteria; order Steroidobacterales; family Steroidobacteraceae; genus 13-2-20CM-66-19. Next base: position 2,924 of record DATBCZ010000374.1, read on the forward strand.
CCTCGGGAGTGTCAGTAGACCTCGATCGTATCCTGCGCTACTACGCCGGGCACTGGCAGAAAAAGAAGGCGCTCGTCATCGGGTACTCACAAGGGGCGGACGTGCTGCCCTTCGCGGTGAACCGCTTGCCGGCGCAATCGCGCATCCTCGTGGAGCGCACGGTACTCATGAGCATCGGGCAGACGGCGGCGTTCGAGTTTCACGTGACCAACTGGTTCGGGTCCGGGAATCACGAGCTGCCGATCGGGGTGGAGATGGCAAAGATGTCGGCGGCCAACACGTTGTGTTTGTATGGCGAGGGCGATGACGACTCGATCTGTCCGAAGGTTGCGCCGGCGCACGCTACCGTGATCAAGCTGGCGGGCGGGCACCACTTCGGCGGCAGTTACGAGCACCTCGCGGATGTGATCCTGTCACGGTCGGCGGGCGGTGGCGGCCCGGACCATGCGGCCCAGTAACCGCTCGGAGACGGGATCCGGGTCGGTGCAACGGCCGGTGTGAACGCGCGACGTCTGGATGATGGTGCTACGGGGCGCTACCAGCCAGTGAAACCGCTCACGTTGTGAGAGTTGGCCGATGGGGCCAGCGTCGGGGCCGCCGGCGCAAATGCGCGGAATGCTGGCGAGGTGGTTGCGGATGGCTTCGATATCAAGGGTCGGGTCGAAGGCCAACAGCCGCGACTCGTCGAGCTCGATACGCGCCTCCAGAAAGTCCTTCGCCGGGCACGAGATGATGACTCCCACGTTCAGGAATTCCTCACGATCGACTCGTGGAACGACGCGTATTACGGCGTAATCATACGAGCAGTGATCGTGCACGGACCGCCTCCTCGAGAAACAGGTGGGGCTCGCTCAGCCGTCGCACCAGATACTGGACGTAGGCGGCCCGCCATTCTTCGCGCGAGTGGAATGGCGAGGCGCCGCTCAGCCAGAAGTCGGGAATCATTGCAACAATAGCGGTGATGAGCTCCGGTGTGAGCCGGGCGGCGAGCCTGGCATCCGCTTCCCGGAGAGAATTCGCGAACGGCAGCAGGACGTGATCCTTCACCCGGTGAAAGGCATCGAGGCTGCGCTCGAGATAGTTGTCCCACGAGTGATGAAAGTAGAGGGCCGCCCCGTGATCGATGAGCGTGAGCCGCCGGTGCCACATCAGCATGTTGGTATTGCGCGCGGTGCGGTCGACGTTCGTGACATAGGCATCGAACCATACTATGTCGGAAGCGAGTCCCGGCGCCGGCTTCTCCACCACTGGATCGAACATAACGGAGCCCGGGAGGTAGTCGAGCGCCACGTTGAGCCCTGCGCTTTTCTTGATGAGATCCTGGATCTCGGGATCCGGCTCGGTGCGGGCAAGGTCCGCGTCGAGCTCCATTAACACGATCTCCGGCACCGGGAGTCCCAGCGCGCGGGCAAGCTCGCCGCCGACGAGCTCCGCGATCAGAGCCCTGGGCCCCTGGCCCGCTCCCCTGAATTTCAACACGTACATGCCGGCGTCGTCCGCCTCCACGATGGCTGGAAGCGATCCGCCCTCGTGAAGCGGTGTGACATAGCGGGTTGCGGCGACGGTTCTCACCTCAACCCTCCACTCGAATACGCTCGTCCGTGGTCAGCTCCAGCAGGTCGATCTCCTCCTCGGCGGCGTGAAAGGCGTCATCGCCGATGATCGACCGGGAACGCAAATCCAGGAGGGCGGCGCGCTGTGCCGCGATGACGCGCGTCTGCAGCGCGTCCAACTCGACCCGCGCCTGCTCACTGCCAGGCCGGTCGTCAGATTGTGCCCCGCAAGCCCGAAGGCGTGCCTCGTAGGCGTGCCTCATCGCATCGACCGACGGGCGTGCAGGCTGCCCCTCGAGCACACGAAGGGCTGCGCGCGCGGTTTCGGCGCGGGCCAGCAAGGTCTCCCGATGCACCGACCCGTCGTCTTTCAGTCCAATCCACAGGAGTAACGGCCGAAGTGTCATTCCTTGCAACACCAGGGTGGTGAGCACCACGCAGAAGGCACAAAGGATGATCAGATCGCGATAGGGAAAGGCGTTCGCGGCGGACCCATCCGGCAGCGCCAGGGCCGCCGCGAGTGTCACGATGCCGCGCATCCCGCACCAGCCGACGATCAGGGTGCCGCCGAAGGTCGGCATGGTCAAAGTTTGTTTGCCGCGATTGAAATGTTTGATCGTCCAGCGGACGATGCTGCTGTAAAGCCCGACCCACAGCATCCGGACCACGACTACGACCAGGCATACGGCAAGCGCGCAGACGAGGTAAATGTGCCAGCCGTTCTCGGGTGTGCGCGTGAGGATCCCGCGCAGCTGCAGGCCAATCATGACGAACGCCAACACGTTCAGAACGAACACCGCCAGGTCCCACACCGCGTAGGAGGAAATCCTGTGGCGGGCATCGATCCTGCCGGGCGCGTGGCGCGCGATGGTCATGGCATAGGCTATGACAGTCAGAATGGCCGACAGGCCGAGACGATCGGCGATCATCCAGACCGCGAAAGTGCCGATGAACTGCAACAGGATCGATATGGGGATATCCGACACCCGCAGCAGCGCCCATAGAGAGAGTTTCCCCAGCACGATGCCCGCCACGACACCTCCGCCGCACGTGAGCAGGAACAGCGGCGCGATTTTCCAACCGGACACAGTCCCGGTCATCGCCGCCGTGACGGCGAACCGATAGATGAGCAACGCGCTGGCGTCGTTGAAGAGACTTTCGCCTTGCAAAATGACGACGAGTCGGTGAGGTGGGCGCACCTTGCGTAGCACCGTCGTCGCGGCGGACGTGTCGGGGGGAGCCACGATAGCCCCGAGGGCGATGGCGGCAGCCCAACTCATACCCGGTACGTAATGCCTCGCCACGAACGCGACGGCGACGACGGTAACGCCCACAGCCACAATCGCTAAGCTGCTGACGGTGACGACATTCCGGATCAGGTCGCGGGGCGACGCGTCGTAGGCGGCATCGAGCAGGACGGGAGAAACGAACAACGCGAGTGCGAGACCCGGGTCGAGTACGACCTGCGGGGTGCCTGGAATGAACGTGAGTGCCGCGCCCGCGACCGCCAGCATGGCCGGATAAGGCACTCCCAACCGATCCGCCCACAATGAGAAGACGGCCCCGACGAGCAGCAATAAGATGACCAGTTCAAAAAGACCCATACCCCAGTGTAATGTCCGCCCATGAGTCGCACCACGCGCTTGTTCAAGCTCATGGATGCCTTGCGTGGCCAGCGGCGGCCCGTGACCGCGGCCCGGCTGGCCGACGATCTGTCGGTGTCGGTTCGAACCCTGTATCGCGACATCCAGACGTTGATCGACCTCGGGGCGCCGCTCGAGGGTGAAGCCGGTGTCGGCTATCTGTTGCGGCCGGGCTTTTTTCTGCCGCCCTTGATGTTTGGCGAAGATGAGCTCGAGGCGCTCGTGCTGGGCGCGCGCTGGGTGCAGGGGCAGGGTGACGCCGCCCTGGCGCAGGCCGCGGCCAGCGCGCTGGCGAAAATAGCGACGGCCTCGCCGAAGGATTTGCGCGACAAGATGGCCGACACGGGCCTGTGGGCGCCGCGCTTCCAGACGCCGGCCGAGCATCCCGCCGGGTTGCGCACCATACGCGAAGCGCTGCGCCTGGAGCACAAGCTGGCGATTACCTACGTAGACGAGACGGGGGCTACGACGGAAAGGATCGTGTGGCCCGTCGTTCTCGCCTTTTTGGAGGGGAAGCGCCTGCTGGCGGCCTGGTGTGAGCTCCGCAACGGCTTTCGCCACTTCCGCCCGGATCGCATCTCCGCTCTGACCAAGACCGGCTTGCGCTATCCCACCCGGCGCGCCGTCCTGATGAAGACCTGGCGCCGGGAACACAATATCCCCGAGACACGCTGAGGCGACCTTCGATACTGCTGACAGAAACTGTCACGGCCCGGGTCCAACATGACGCCCAGGTAGCCACCGAAGGAG
>DATBCZ010000375.1:0-6651 GCA_036270175.1 Steroidobacteraceae bacterium
ATGAGATTCTTGCTGGATGCGGGCACCAGAACGCGCTCGGCACCGAGCGCGACGACATTGCAACCCAACTGCATGGCGTCGGAATACGGAACCGGAATGACGCGAATGCCGCGCGCCTGTAGCCAGGTCACGAGCTCGGGCTCGACGGCCTCGACACACACTACCGCAAGATTTTCAGCCAACATGCCCATCTGCACGTCGAGATGCAGAAAATGCGAGTCGAAAGCGTAGGTGTGGAACTCCCAACCTTCCGCCTGGAACCATGACTGCAACTGTTTTACGGCCGGCTCGATGGAGCGCTCGCCCGAATAGCCGCAGGCGGCCACTCCGGGCTTGAGTACCATGAAGTCGCCACCCTCGACGTTCCCCGCCGTGACCAGATCGTAAATCGGAATTCCAGCCTGCAGATAGAAGCGCAGGCATTCGGCGTATTCACCCCGGCGATAGGGCTTCTGCAACTGCATGATCACCGCGCCCCACGGCGTCATCACGCTGCTGTCGCGCGCGAAGATCTGATAGGGCAGCTCGGGCGAGGGACGCAGAGTGTGAATGTTCACTCCCGCCTGCCGATAGGCATCGAGCATCTCGCCGTACTGCGCCTTCGCGGTGGCGAAATCGAAACGCAATCCGACCCGCTCGGATCTTTGTGCAACGGCATTGCCACCCTGCCAACTGAAATGATCGACCGGGCCGATCAGGACCTCGCGCAAGCGGCCGTATTCGCTGTCGAGGCCCCAGCGTGACGGGCGGGGCGTGCCGCCTCCATCGATTCGAGTACGAAGTTGCATTGTAGGCCCTCGTGTTTCAGTCATTCGCGGCCGCCAACACGGCTTGCAACAGGACGTTGGCACCGGCGGTGAGATCGTCGGGACTCGCCTCTTCCGCCTCGTTGTGACTCAGTCCGCCGGCGCACGGGACGAAGATCATCGCCGTGGGCGCATATTGCGCCGTGTGCAGCGAGTCGTGGCCCGCACCGCTCACCATACGCCGGTGCGTGAGACCGAGGCCGCCCGCCGCCGCTTCGATCATGTCGACGAGGCGTGAGTCGAAGGCTGTCGGGGGCATGTGCCAGACCTGCTCAACGGTCTGTTGGATATTGTGGCGCGCCGCGGTGGTCGTTACCAGCTCGCGAAACGCCGCGATCATGGCATCCAACACTGTTTTATCCGGATGACGGAGGTCCACGGATATGACGAGCCGCTCGGGTACGGTGTTACGGGAGCCCGGGATGGCTTTGACATCACCGATCGTCGCGCGACCCCATGGAGCATTCGTCGCGGCGAGGGCGAAAGCTCCCTCGATAATCGGGCAGGCGGCCCGCCAGGGGTCGCGGCGCATTTCCATCGGGGTCGGGCCTGCGTGGCAGGCAACTCCATCGAGGGTCACATCGAGCCAGTACGCCCCCTGTATGCCGGTCACCACGCCGATTGTCGTGCCGGTCTTCTCCAGGATGGGACCCTGTTCGATGTGCGCTTCAAACATTGCATGGAAAGGCCGGGGACGGGCCGGCGCGGAACCGCGATAGCCGATCCGCTCGAGCTCTTCGAGAAAGGTGCGCCCGGCTTTGTCTTTACGCTCGTAGGCATAGGCCAGCTCGTACGTCCCGGAAACGACGCCGGAACCGAGCATGGCCGGCGCGAATCGACAGCCTTCCTCGTTCGTCCAGCTCGCCACTTCGAGCGATCTGCGCGTGGCGATTCGATGATCGGCCAGGGTTCGCAGCACCTCGAGCCCCGACATCACGCCGTAGACTCCGTCGAACCGCCCTCCCGTCGCCTGTGTATCCAGGTGGCTTCCCATCAGGACCGGCGCGGCCGACGCATCTTCGCCGGCCCGGGATGCAAACAGATTGCCAACCTCGTCAACCGTTACGGTGCACCCGAGCGCGCGCGCCCAGCTCGTGAACAGATCACGGCCGGCTTTGTCCGCGTCGGTCAACGCCTGGCGATTACAGCCGCCTCGGGCGGTGCCGCCAATATCCGCCAGCGTCATCAGGCTCGACCACAGCCGCTCGCCGTTGATCCGGATCGCCGTCGTCGGGGGCGCCACGGTCGACCTCTCGAGAGAAAGGGAAGGTGAATCAAGTTAACCGCAATTTGGGGCGGTGGCGCAAGGCGGACGGGCCTGCAGGCAGAGGCGGCTGCAGGACTGCGGTAGCTGCGATGTGAGGCGCCAGGAGCGAGACTGTGCGGTTGCCAGAGCGCGATTGCTACAGGGCGCGGCAGCTCACTTTGTAGGTCGCACCTGCCGCCTCGTCGAGACCGGACCAGATTCCGGCTTGCACCTGCTTATCGGGAAACACGGTGCTGACCTGCACGTCCGAGATCTCGCCCTTCTGGCCGTTGTTGAAATAGAACCCGTGAATCTCGGTGCGACAGCGCAGGATGTTGGGTTCGTGGTTTGTGATGAAGACGGTGTAGACGATCTCGTCCTGGTTGTAGCCGGCGTGTTCCCAGCGGTCCTGGCTGGCGAACTGGGAGGTGGAGGGAGCGGTGGAGGGACTGGTAGCGGCAGTGGTGGTGGACCCTGCGGCGCCAGGCGCGGAGGCCAGGGGTGCTGCGGGTGCTGCGGGTGCTGCGGGTGCTACGGGCGCGACGGCTGTTGCGGGGGTCGCGGCTGCGGCGGTCACCGTCGCGGGAGTAGCCGCTGCGGCGGTCAGCGTCGCGCGAGGTGGGGCTGGCGCCGGGTCGTCTGGCTCGGCTCGGGCCACGCTGAGCCCGAGGCCCACCCATGTGGCAGCCAACATGACCAATCCGCGGGAGCGGCCACTCGCCCGTGTTGTTTTCTGCTGAACGGTCACGGTGTGCTCCGGGGCTGTGCCTTTGCTAACGACCATACAAAATCCAACGGCAGGTAAAGCCGCCGCGCCTGACTCTTGCCGTCGCGCGCGAAGAACCATGCGTCATCTGGCAATCCAACATACCCGCGGGTGCTGTCGCCACCGAGCGGCTCGGCGCCAGAATTCAGCACGGTCAGTCGCGATACCTTACCATCGATCACACCGATGCTGGCGCGCGCGTGGCAGGTCACACAGGAAGCGCTATGTTCTACGCCAGCTTCCAGATGCGAGTTCGCCAGTAAGACTGGCTGGCCATCGCTGTCTACCGGGCGAGTCATTGTCCCACGCAGGCGATAGTTGTCCCAGACGGTGCCTTTGAAGCCCATGTTGGCAGGCGGGCCTCGGCTAAGGTCGTTGCCGCTCGTCCCGACCTCGCCCGTGCTGGAATTGCCTGCGTTGGATGCATTCGACTTGCTTTCACGGTCCACGTGCTCGAAGGTCGCCCAGAACCACGTTCCGGTATCTTTACTCGCGATGTGCAACGCCGTCAGGCCATACAAGCGCAGCGCTCCATCTTCGAGTACGGCTACGGTGGTATGGAACTGCGAGCGCTCGGACTCATCGATGGGGCGCCATTGCGCCTTGACCTCCACGGACTGCGCCGGGAAGCTCGGCGCCAGGCCGGTGTGAAATCGCGCTATCTGGCCATCGAGGTTGTAAAGCTCGTTGGCCCGCAGGTATTCGAAGGCCGGGCGATTGAGGCGCGTCTCATTGAGATGGGTGGCGGTGGCGATGGGGTCGAAGGCCACCATGGCACCGTCGACGATATGTTTGGTTGGAACAGCGGCTGCGAAGGAGCCCGTGTCGAAGCGGGCTATCGCGGCGATGGGAGTCGCGGGCATTGCGCGCGAGTCGCGCGCCTTCACGCTGCGCGCCTTCACGCTGCGCGCCTTCACGCTGCGCATCTTCGCGTTGGGCGCCCAGGGGCCGGGATCTTTTCCGCCGAGCAGGAAGATATCCTTGACGTTTTTCCAGGTTTCCCACGCCGCGGGCGCGTCATCGCCAGACATCGCGGTTCGATCGGCGCCGTGTTTGCGGACGTCGGCCGGACGATTGACGGCGAAGAAGGCGCGCCACGCACGCTCATCGGACGCAGGCGGCGCCGACGCTACCGGGGGGAACGAGGTCGATTGGGCTGTGGGTGCCGTCGCGGATGACTGGGCGATCGGGGCCGATGGGACCTTTGGTGCCATCGCGGGCGCGGGCGTCATCGCGGGCGCGGGTGCCGTCGCGGGCGCGGGTGTCATCGCAGGCGCATATCCATCCGTCAGCGTCTGCAAAAACGCCACCAGGTCATCGATCTCCGCATCCGTGAGCGCGGGCTGATCACCCGGCTTCCGGTCCAGCGGCGGGTCCTTGTCGATATTGTTGGGGCACTCGGCGGGCAGATCGTCAAACTGGTGCACGCTGCCGTCGCCATTGCGGGGGTACCACTTCTCCGGATGGATGTCACGATCGACGTAGAACTGCACGACTTCACGCAGCGAATGAAACACTCCGTTGTGAAAGAACGCATCCCGCAAGGCCGTGTTACGCAACGTGGGCGCCCGAAAAAAGCCGCAATACTCCTTGTGCCCCGGGAGATCCGTCCGTGCCGGGCCATACAGGCCCAGGTCATAGTATTTACCGTCGGAGTTGGCCGCGATCGTCCGATTGCGCGGCACCCCCGCGTTCATGTAATCGTAATCGGTGAATGTTGGAAAAACGCCGTTGCGGATGCCGGTGAGATGACAACTCGCGCAGTTACCCTTCGCCGGATCCTTGAAAAGCGCGGCGCCGCGCTCCTCCTGCTCTGTCAGGTCCGCGTCACCGCGCAGAAATGCATCGTACTTACTGCTATAAGGGAAAAATTCCGCCGGCACGTGTTGGAACGCCTCGAGAGCGGCCACCGCCGCGGCAAAGGCCGCCTGCGGATGTTCGAACACATCCGCGCCAAATGCATTGCGAAACTCCCGCGCATACGTCGTGCGCGAAAGTCGTTTCACGACGGCATCGGGGGTTCGATTGGCCATCTCGTTAGCGGCCAACAGAGGTAGTTGAGCCTGGTCCCGCAGGCTGGACGCACGACCGTCCCACGTATAGCCGCCGCCCGGACCTACATCACCGTCGATGAATTTATACTGCTCCGCAAACGGCGGCACATTCTGGAGATAACGCAGGGATGGCACTGCGCGGGTGCCGGGAAGATTCATGTGAGGACCGCCCCGAGGAATCGCGCGACCGGGCGCGGGACCATACGCGTACTTCGGATCGTGGCAGTTCGCGCATGCAAGCCGCCCAGAAGCCGACAGCGCGGGGTCGAAGAACATCTTGCGGCCGATGGCTACGAGGTCATCTTGTGATGCCGCCACAGCGCGCCCAACATTGCCAAACGCAACCACCCCGGTCGCCACCGCGACCAGGGCATATCGAAAATAACTACTCAACCGCAAAAGTCGGCCCAACACCAACCCCCGCGTCGCTAGCGCGAGCCCCTGGGAGCCCGTCCTAGCAGACTGCAGCCGCGGCACGCCGGCGGCGGGCAGCACCGCCGACGCCACCAACGCCCAGTAACCCACTCCCGAGAAGCAACAGCGCGCCGGGCAGCGGAACCGGCGCGACTTCCACCTGCATTCCAATCGGCGTAGCACCCGCGCTCGTATAACCGCCCCCGGCGTTGAATGCATAAGCCAACGCCGGTACCGAGCCACCAACGACCGTCGGTAACGCCAGACCTGTCGCCGTGTCGGTACCCCCAAGATCGGGCCCCTGAACTTCGACGGCCGCCCAATAGTCACCTGCGGCCAAACCCGTGATGTTGAGGTTCGTGAGGCCCGTCCAGCCGTCCTTTTGATACGTCGCCTGCTCCGCAAATACCGGCGACGAGAAGCGGCTAAAATCCGAGGCCGAATACAGCGCGACTGTGAACGTAGCGCCCGGAGAATCCATCCCGGAAGTCATGTAGGCCTGAATGGACGTGATCGCTTGCGAGGAGCCGAGAGCAAACTCAGCGGCGTAGTAATCATTCTCATCGAGCGTAACCGGGAAACCGGCCGTCGGCGTACCCGTGTCGAGGACGAACGCCGCCTGAGCGCCCAGCGGCGCCAGGCACGCCGCCGTCAGCGCACCCATGACAACTGTCTTGAACGTATTCATGTTGCTTTTCTTCTTACCGTGCTCTTACTGGAGGGCGGGAATCGTGGTCAGGACCTGGGTCGCGCCAAACGCATCGTTGAAACCATAGGCGGTGAGTGAGACCGCGCCGCTCTGGTGTACCTGAACCAACGCCCAGGCGTAGTAGCGATCCGTCAGGGCAGTCAGGACGGGCTCCACGCACGCCGGGCAACCCACCATCTTGTCGTCGAACGGCGAGCCGCCCGAGCCGACGATGACCTGGTATGGCGTAGTCTTGGAGGCGCCGGTCTTGTCCGGAAATTCCGCGACGTTGACCGTGTGCTCGTGACCGCAGAAGTAGCTCGCGTTGTATTGAGCGATCACCGCCCAGAACGCATCGCGCAGAGTAGTTGGCGCAGTCGCATCCAATCCGCCAGCCGCGATGGTGGAACCGCTGCCCGCGGCATAGTTGTAAGTGAACGCCGGCTTATGGCCGAACACGAAGAACTTCACGGCACCGCGTGTCTTGGCAGCGGCGAAGTCCGTCGCCAGCCAATCCGCGGGAGCCGTGCCATCGGCTCCGGACGGGTCCGTGTTGATGACTGCGAAGTGCAGCAGCCCTGCGACGGTGGAAATGTCGAAGGAGTAGGTGAGCTCCGCCTGGCTGCTCGTAATGTTGCCATTGTTGGTGCTGGCAACCGGCGCGGTCGCCGCCGTCA
>DATBCZ010000376.1:0-3683 GCA_036270175.1 Steroidobacteraceae bacterium
AGGGCGAAACGTCCGGGCCGGGTGATCTTCACGCCGTCCCCCGCGTTGAGACGCGTCTCGTTCACCGCGATCGACCCGCTCGCGACATGAGCGTACGCGCGCCTTCCTTTCGCGACTTCGAATTCGACGCGTTCGGACGCGTTGAAAAAGCCGGTGTAGACGCGCGCGTCCTGTTGAATGTGCACCGAGCCGTCCTCGCCGGTGAGTGAGGCCACCAGCCGAAGCCTCCCCCTTTTCTCACTCGCGCATAAGCGCTTCTGCTCGTAGCAGGGCTCGAGGCCGGTCGTGCTGGGCTTGATCCATATCTGGAGCAGATGGACCTCCTGCGAAGTGGAGGGGTTGAACTCGGTTTGGGTCACCCCGGCACCCGCGCTCAACCTTTGCACGTCCCCCGGACGGATGACCGCTGCGTTCCCGAGCGAGTCTTTATGCTCGAGCTCTCCCGCCAGCACGTAAGTCAGAATCTCGACGTCGCGGTGAGGTTGGTTATCGTAGCCCTTGCCGGGCCTGATGCGGTCCTCGTTGATGACGCGCAGTGGCCCGAAGTCCTCGAACACGGGATCGTAGTAATCGGCAAACGAGAACGTATGGTACGACTTCAACCAGCCGTGATCGGCGTAACCCCGATCCAGACTCCGGCGGACTTCGAGCATGCCTGAGCTCCTTGTCGAAAGTTCCCTATGCCGACGGCCGCCGCAGCGTCACCTGCCAGGACGACAGGGCGCGCTCCTGGAGAAGCAGAATTCCCGCGCTCCGATAGGTGTTGGAATCGAGCTGCTCGAAATGCTCCGCACCGTGGTACCCCGAGTTGTGACACTGGTACACGCAGAAAATACTGCTGCCGATCACCGAAAAGGTCCCCTGCAACTTGCCGAGCGTGGCGTTTTCGGACGCCCATTTCATGACGCCCGGATGGCGGCCCGGTGGCTCGATGCGGTAGGCGTTGACGAACTCCACCGGGGGAGACCCGAGCACCTTCAGCGTTCCCGACAGCAGCCAGCAGTCGGCACGGTGCGCAATCTCAGTGCGCCCCTGTGCCTCCATGGGCTCGCCATCGCCGCGCCAGAACGTGCCCGACGCAGTCCATACTCCCGGCTCGAATAGAAAGGTATGCGTCATAGGACCATCCCAGGACCTGTGAGACAGGCTGCGGGCATTATGGCGCGTTGCAGGCGTTCAGGGTACGTTGCAGCAGGGCTATCAGCGGGAAGAGGCGATTATGTTGATTGAGCGGATCTGGTCGGCAAACGCCTACCGAAACTTTCACTACCTCATCGCCTGCCCCGAGAGCGGCGAAGCCTTGGCCGTGGATCCCCTGGAATGGCGCCTGTGCCTCGACGCAGCGCGTCAAAAGGGCTGGACCATTACCCAAATCCTCAACACTCACGAGCACCTCGACCATACGGGCGGCAACGAAGGGCTCGTAGGTGCCACGGGCGCGAAGGTACTGGCCCATGCGGGCGCTGCCAGCCGTATCGGAGGCGTCGACCGCGGCCTGGGCGAGGGAGATGTTATTCGCGTCGGACGTACGCTCGAGCTCGAGTGTCTCGACACTCCGGGGCACACGATGGCGCATATCTGCCTGCTCGGCCACGGGGATCAACCCGCCTTGTTCTGTGGCGACACGCTCTTCAACGCGGGCGCCGGAAATTGTCACAACGGTGGCAGCCCGGAATCGCTGTACGACACCTTCGCGACGCAACTCGCGCGCCTCCCGGACAGCACGCGCGTGTTTCCCGGCCATGAGTACCTGGCGCGCAATCTCGAGTTCACCCTCGATCGGGAACCCGACAACACGCAGGCCGTGGCCCTGTTGGCGGAAGCGCGCGGGCAGGATCCCGCCGCCAGTACCATCACGACGCTCGGGCAGGAAAAGAACGTCAACACGTTCTTCCGGCTGCAAAGTCCCACTGTCATCGCGCGCCTGCGCAATGCATTCCCGGACCTCGGCGAGCGTCCGGACGCGCGCACCGTGTTTGTTAAGTTGCGTGAGTTGCGCAACCGCTGGTGAGTCGATCTGGCGCTTCGAATTGCGGTGTTCCCGGGAACACGACGCTGCCTGGCGACAGTTGCCGAGCGCATCACTGTAGACGCAGCATAGCCTCCTCATCCGTTTGCAGGAGAAGGCAACATGCGAACCCATCTGGCTTTAGCGGCTTGCGTGCTCGTGGCGGGAGTGCCCGTCACATGGGCCGCCGGTGGCGCGCCGATGCCGTCGATGCCCAGTCCTCGCGAGCAGTCGCCGCAGGAACAAGCCAAGAGCGTCTACAACGACGGCATCCGCGACGTTCGTAAAGCCGACGGTTTCCAGGCCGACGCGAACCAACTTACAGACGCCGGCAAGAAAGACAAGGCGCTCCGCAAGGCGCACGACCACTACGCCTCCTCGCAGACGAAGTTCCTGCAGGCCGTGAAGCTCGATCCCAACATGTACGAAGCCTGGAACTATGTGGGCTACACCAACCGCAAGCTCGGTAACTACGACATCGCCCTGGCGGCTTACGAGCGCGCCCTCAGCTTGCATCCCGGCTATCCGGAGGCGCTGGAGTATCGCGGCGAGGCCTTCCTCGCGTTGAATCGGATTTCCGATGCGCAACAAGCCTATCTCGACCTGTTCGCCGCCAACCGCGGTTTAGCGGACAAGCTGCTGAGCGCCATGAAGGGTTGGATCGACGGTCAGCGCACGGCTTCCGGAAACGATGCCACGACGGTCGATGCCCTGGACAAGTGGGTCCAGGAGCGGGTGCAGATTGCCGGCCAGACGGCAGCCTTGACGCGCGAAGGGGCGGCCTCCAGCTGGCGGTGAGGCCGCGGCGCGGGATCGTCTCACTGGCACTTTGCGCAGCAGTAGTTTGTCCAGCATGGGCAGCGACGCTCCCCGCGCCCCACGTCGCGTCTGCGGCTTACGTCTGGAAGCTGCCGCGCGGCTTTCCAACACCGGCGGTCCCGGCCGACAATCCCATGAGCGCGGCGAAGGTGGCACTCGGCCGCCGCCTCTTCTTCGAGTCACGACTCTCGGTCACGGGGCGCCAAAGTTGTGCGGGCTGCCACGATCCGGCCCTGTCCTTCAGCGATGGTAAACCGCTCGCCGTGGGGGCCCTTGGCGATGTACTCCCGCGCAACGCGATGGCGCTCGTCAACGTCGCTTACAACGTCAGCTTCGGATGGATTGATCCAAATCTGCGCTCGTTGGAGACGCAGATGCGCCAACCGCTGCTCAACACGCACCCCGTGGAACTGGGCCTGGCCGGTCGCGAGCAGGCGGTGGCTGCAGGGCTGGCCGCCGATCCGACTTACGCAGAGGCCTTTGCCGCCGCATTTCCCGACGACAGCCCGCCGGCGACATTCGACCATGTCGTCAAAGCGATTGCAGCATTCGAGCGCACCCTGATTTCCGGCAACTCCGCGTTCGACCGCTATGTTTTCCAGGGCGATCACACGGCCCTTGCCGAGCCGGCGAAACGCGGCATGGCCTTGTTTTTTTCACGCCCCGTGGGGTGCTCGGGCTGTCACTCGGGCTTCAACTTCACGGGCACCTGGCGCGACAGCCAAGGGGACACCGGGCAGCCTGCCTTCGCGAACAACGGCACCAGCACGCAGCCCATGCGGGTACCGACGTTACGCAACATAGCGCTCACCGCGCCCTACATGCACGACGGGCGCTTTCCCACACTCGAAGCCGT